>JAEWBD010000003.1 GCA_023391315.1 Bacteroidota bacterium
GTTTCTGAACCCATAATTACGCGGCCATCGGAAGTAACGCAATAGCGTGAAGGCCGAAGGCCATTGCGGTCTAAAGTTGCACCTATAATATTACCATCAGTAAAAGTGATAGATGCCGGGCCATCCCAGGGTTCCATGAAGGCGGAATGAAATTCATAAAATGCTTTTTTGGCCGCATCCATTTTTTCATCTTGGTCCCACGCTTCGGGAATTAGCATCATCATTACATGCGGTAATGAACGGCCGCAAAGCGTGAGCAGTTCGATCATATTATCCAAACATGCAGAATCACTTTGGCCGGGCGTTACGATGGGCAATAATAAATTCATCTCCTCCGGGGAAAAATATGGCGAAGTGAATGATTTATTGCTGGAACGAAGCCAGTTTAAATTACCCTGCAGGGTGTTGATCTCACCATTATGCGCCATAAAACGAAATGGCTGGGCGAGTTTCCATGAAGGAAAAGTATTGGTAGCAAACCTGGAATGCACCAGCCCGAAAGCACTAATCAGTTTCGGGTTTTTAAGATCGGTAAAATAATTACGCACCTGCGCACTGGTTAGCTGCCCTTTATATACAATTGTTTTATGAGAAAGCGAGGCTATATAAAAGCCAACCTCGTCTTCTCCAATGCTTTTATTAATGAGATGGGAAGCATAATTACGCAGCACAAAAAGCTTGCGCTCGAATGTTTCCGGGTCATAAATATGATTGGGGCATTTAATAAAAACATGCTCGATGTGCGGTTCAACACTCAGGGCGCTAAAACCAATCTCCGTATCATCTACCGGCACCTTCCTGTAACCAAGCACTTTCAGGTTTAACGCATCGGCACATTTGCTAAACAGCATACGCGACTCTTCGTAATGTTCTTTATCTTTTGGAAAAAAGATAACACCTACGCCATACCTGCCATACTCCGGCAATGTAAACCCAAGCTTTGAACATTCTTCCTTAAAGAATGCATGCGGCATTTGTATCATGATGCCAGCGCCATCGCCAGTATTATTTTCACAACCGCAAGCCCCCCGATGCTCCATATTTTCAAGCACAGTAAGCGCATCAGCAATTGTTTGATGGCTTTTTTTGCCCTTGATATCTGCAACAAAACCAATACCGCAGGAGTCGCGGTCAAAAGAAGGGTCATATAACCCATAATTACTTGCCATAGGCATGTACTTTTACAATTTCAGTTTAATTATTAATAAAGTTTTTTTTCGTATGGCAGGCGAGCGTTTCAAGGTAAGCAAATCGCCAATTAACAGGTGTTAGTTTAATAAATAAACTTTACTTTCCAGGCTAAAGCAAATGAAAATTTGGTTATTTTTTATGATTAACCCAGCATGGTTTAGCCGGCGATCATTTCCCTGGCATTTTCAACTGCTGCCGCCGTTGGTTTTTCGCCGGAAAGCATTTGTGCGATGGCCTGTATGCGTTCGTTTGTATTTAACTGGCGGATATTTGTATTAACCTTATCATTTTTAACCTCTTTATACACATAAAAATGGGCATCGGCTTTACCCGCAATCTGTGGCTGGTGCGTGATGGAGATAACCTGCCTTTGCCTGGCCAGCTGTTTTAAGATTACGCCCACCTGTTTTGCTGCCTCGCCGGAAATGCCGGTATCAATTTCATCAAATATTAAAGTGGGCAGGTTTATTTTTTCTGCCACCAGCGATTTTATACAAAGCATTAACCTGCTTAATTCACCGCCGCTGGCCACTTTGCGCAAAGCTTCAAAGCGGTTGCTTTTATTGGCATCAAATAAAAATTCAATTGCATTTTTTCCAAACTGGTGCAAAGCTGCATCATTGATTACCACTTTAATTTTTGCATTAGGCATGCCCACCTGTACAAGCAAAGTGTTTACGTTCTTTTCAAATGCATCCACTACCTTTTTTCTTTTGGCTGACAGCGTTTCCGCCAATGTTCCCAGCCGCTTTAGTTGCTGATCATATGTATTTTGGGTTGAACCGATAGCTTCATCAATATTCAAAACAGCATCTAACTTTTGCTGCAATTCTTTTTTAATATCCAGCAATTCATTCGTTGACTGAACGCCATGTTTTTTCTGCAATTTATAACCCACCGCCAACCGGTCATTGATAAAATTAATGCGTTGTTCATCGTAGTTTACATCGCTGTTTAAATTTTCCAGTTCATTGCTGATGTCGGCTAGTTCAATCTGCGTGCTTTGCAGGCGTTTAATTATTTCTTCAAGATTTGAATTGAAAGAAGCAAAAGCGCTTAGTTTATTTACCAGTTGTTTTAATGTTTGAACAACGGGTTGCTCACTTTCCTTTAATTCATACACCGAAGCATCCAAAGCAGTTTTAATTTCTTCTGCATTACTTAATAACTGCAGTTCATTATCCAAATCTTCCAGTTCATTTTCGCAGAAATTTGCCTCATGCAGTTCATCAAATAAAAACCGGTTGTAATCAAGTTCTTTCTGAAAATTATTTTTTGATGCGGTTAGCGCTTCTAATTGTTGTTGTGTTTGCTTCCATGCATTAAATAAAGAAATGTATTCGTTTAATGCCTGTTCATTTCCTGCAAGTGCATCCAATACTTCGCGCTGAAAATCGCTGTCGCCTAATTCGAGCGTATCAAACTGCTGGTGCAAATCGACCAGCATGGAAGCCAGTTGCTTTAACTGCTGAATATTAGCAGGTGTATCATTTATAAAACCACGGCTTTTTCCATTAGCAGCAATTTCGCGGCGCAGTACCAGTTCATCATCTTCGCCAAATTCATTATCGTTTAAAAACTTTATAACATTCTTTCGCTTCTCGATATTGAAAATGCCTTCAACAAAACATTTTTTTTCTTTGTTTAATAAGGAAGATGAATCGGCGCGTTCACCCAAAATCAAACTTAAAGCGCCCACCAAAATACTTTTACCGGCGCCCGTTTCTCCGGTAATAATATTAAAGTGTTCAGAAAAGTTTATTTCGATGGAATCTATGATAGCATAGTTCTGTATAACAAGCTTTGAAAGCATGAGGCAAATTAATATAAAAACTCAGAGACTTTGCGCATAAGAGCTGCGAAGTCAGGGGACTTCCCAGAGTGTGACTGTTAATTTCCGGATGTGCTTTCAAATAAAAAGGCCTGACAACTTTAAGATTGCCAGGCCTTCTTTCTATCAAATTAAATCAATCAATTATTTATACATTTCTTCCCGCAACGCATGCACCCTTGCATCTTCCATATATTCATCAAAATCCATCAAACGATCGATAGTGCCATTGGGTGTTATTTCAATTATTCGGTTGGCCACCGTTTGTATAAACGTATGGTCATGCGATGTAATTAATACAATGCCCGGGAAAACCTGGCAACCTTCGTTAAATGCCTGTATGCTTTCCAGGTCAAGATGGTTGGTGGGCTGGTCAAGTGTGATCAGGTTGGGATTTTGCAGCATCATGCGGCTGATCATACAACGCACTTTTTCGCCACCGCTTAAAACATTTGTTTTCTTTAAAATATCATCGCCGCTAAATAACATTTTGCCTAAAAATCCACGCAGGAAAGGTTCATCTGCATCGGTTACATGCGATGGTACATACTGGCGCAGCCATTCTATCAGCGTTAAACCTTCCGTAAAGAATTCACTATTTTCTAATGGCAGGTAAGCTTTGGTAATGGTGGTGCCCCATTCAAACTTTCCGCCATCGGCATTTTCATTGCCGTTGATTATTTCGAAGAAATTGGTAATGGCCAGCGGGTCTTTACTTAAAAAAGCAATTTTCTCGCCTTTATTTACACTGAAACTTATTTTATCAAACAGCTTTCTGCCATCAACTTTTTTGCTAAGGTTTTCAACATTTAATATCTGGTTGCCCACTTCACGCAACGGCTGGAAAATAATGCCGGGATAACGGCGGTTACTCGGTTCAATTTCTTCAATCGTTAATTTCTCCAGTGCTTTCTTTCTTGATGTTGCCTGCTTGCTTTTAGAAGCATTAGCAGAGAACCGTGCAATAAATTCCAGCAAGGCGGCACGCTTTTCTTCTGTTTTTTTGTTCTTATCATTTATCTGGCGGCTCATTAACTGCGAGCTTTCATACCAGAAAGTATAATTGCCGGTGAAGATTTTAATTTTCTGACGGTCAACATCGGCCACATGTGTACAAACGGCGTCGAGGAAGTGACGGTCGTGGCTCACTACCAGGACTATATTTTGATAATCAGCCAAAAAGTTCTCCAGCCAGCCGATGGTTTCAATGTCCAGACCGTTGGTAGGTTCATCCAGCAACAATATATCAGGATTGCCAAACAGCGCTTGTGCCAGCAATACACGCACTTTTAAATTACCCGGAATATCCTGCATCAGGCTGTTATGAAATTCTTCGGTAACGCCCAAACTGCTTAATAAACTGGCGGCGCCACTTTCGGCTTCATAGCCACCCATTTCGCCAAAATCTGCTTCCAGTTCCGCGGCACGCATACCATCTTCCTCATCAAAATCGGCTTTGGCATAAATGGTTTCGCGTTCATGCATGAGCTTCCAGAGTTTGGCGTGGCCGATTAATACCGTATTCAAAACAGTTTGTTCATCAAACTCAAACTGGTTTTGCTTTAATACGGCCATGCGTTCCCCGGGCGTAATTTCAACAACACCCTTATTAGGCTCAATCTCTCCGCTTAATATTTTTAAAAAGGTTGATTTGCCGGCACCGTTAGCGCCAATAATGCCATAGCAATTCCCCTTGGTAAAACTCAGGTTAACTTCATCGAACAAAACACGCTTGCCATAAGCCAGCGTAACATTTCTTACACTAATCATTACTTGCCCTTAATTTTTTTTGAAGGCGCAAAAGTAAAGCAAGCGGGCCAATTGATCAAGCCAGGCTAATCTTTAAATACATTAGTTTGCTAATCAGGAAATTAAATAATTTTTTTTGTTGCGATTTCCTTTTGTTTTCAAAATGAATGTTTTACATTTAGGGTTGTTTTTACATTCATCTTTAAAATCAATCACCATGCGCAAATCTGATCTCATTAATAACATATCAGATAAAACAGGCATCCCCAAGGTTGACGTGCTGGTAACCGTAGAAACACTGATCAAGGAAATTAAAGGGAATATTGCCAAAGGAGAAAACATTTACATCCGCGGTTTCGGAAGTTTCATTACCAAAAAAAGAGCTGCTAAAATTGGGCGCAACATTAAAAAGAATATTGCCGTTCACATTCCGGAGCATTACATCCCTGCTTTTAAGCCTTCTAAAGAATTTGTGAATGAAGTGAAGCAAATGCCCGCGGGACAGTAAATTTGCAGCCTTAATAATTCTTCGTGCGAAAACAACAATGGATTTTAGGTTTATCAGGTTTGGCAGTGCTGCTGCTGCTGTTTTTTTTCGGTAACACAATTCCACCGGGTAAGAGCACACCTGCTGCTGCGGCCACAGCCAATGCACCCGCGCATTTAAATACCGATGAAGTTATCTCTCAATTTAAAAGAGGGCTTGATACCCAGCAGATTCAAAAAATAATACAGCTTGAAAACAGTGTAGTGCGTGGTGATGTGCGTGACCAGCAGATTCATGTGTACCACCAGTTATCCTCTTACTGGGCAGATACGCTGCATAATGCCATAATGGGCGCTTACTATGCCGGCGAAGCAGCTAAGTTGGAAAATTCTGAAAAAAATCTCACATTTGCAGCCCGTTTGCTGTTAGATGACATGATGTCGGCAACAGATGCCTCTCAGCAGCACTGGCTGGCGGAACAAGCCAAAGAGTTATTTGATAAAGCGCTTGTAATAAATCCCAACAACGATTCCTCAAAAGTTGGCGTTGGTGTTTGTTATATGTTTGGTAATATTTCTGACAATCCCATGCAAGGCATTCTTGCCATACGGGAGATTGCGGATAAAAACCCTGATAACCTTTATGCGCAAATGATGCTGGGCCTTGGCGGTATTCAAAGTGGCCAATACGATAAGGCGGCAGAACGCTTTCTCACCGTAGTAAAAAAACAACCGGATAATATTGAAGCTATTTTAAACCTCGCCAGCATTTACGAACATTTGGGGAATAAGCCTGAAGCGGCAAAATGGTATAAAAATGCTTTAAACTACATTCAGGTACCACGAGCCAGGAAAGAGATTGAGGATAGAATTAAATCATTACAATAATTTAAATCACTAAAACAAAAATTATTTATATGCCTTGTGGTAAAAAAAGAAAACGTCATAAAATAGCAACGCATAAGCGTAAAAAAAGATTAAGAAAGAACCGTCATAAAAAGAAAAACAGATAAATTTGGTTACCGGCGCAATTCACATGCCCTTGCGCCGGTATTTTTCCCTATACTCTGCCTTACCTTTCCTTCCTGGTATTAATGCTGTGTGTACATGCTTGCTGTACAGGCATTTTTGTAATTATAATTATGGCATAATAAAGAATGAATTTGTGAACAAAGAAATGATAATTAACGCCACCACCAATGGCGTTGAAATTGCCTTGCTTGAAGATAAAAAGCTGGTAGAACTGCATCACGAGAAAGTGGATGCCAGTTTCGCTGTTGGTGATCTGTACCTTGGCAAAGTAAAAAAGTTAATTCCCGGTTTAAATGCGGCTTTTATTGATGTAGGCTTTGAAAAAGATGCCTTCCTGCATTATACTGATCTGAGTCCTTACGCCCGGTCTGTTTTAAAATTTACGCAACTGGCTATCCAGCAAAAAGATAATGAAGTTTTGGATTTTTCAAAATTTGAGGTGGAACCGGAAATAGTAAAAACCGGAAAAATAAGCGAAGTAATAAAAGGCAAACCGGAAATACTGGTGCAGATTTTAAAAGAACCTATTGCTGCCAAAGGCCCCAGGCTAAGCTGTGAAATTTCACTGCCCGGGCGTTTTGTGGTAATAACTCCTTTTAATGATATTGTAGCCGTTTCAAAAAAAATACACAGTTCGGAAGAAAGAAAACGCCTTCAGAAGATTATTGACTCCATCAAACCCAAAAATTTTGGCGTTATCGTTCGCACGGCTGCCGAAGGAAAAAATACGGCAGAATTGCACGAAGATCTTTCCCAGCTTATTCAAACCTGGAAAAGCATTCAGCACAACCTGAAAGCTGCCAAGGCGCCGGCCAAGATTTTGAGCGAGCAGGATAAAACCACCAGCATTCTGCGCGACCTGCTGACGGAAGATTTTAACCGCATTGTTATTAACGACCGTAATGTTTATAACGACACCCGTTCTTACATACAAAAAATAGCGCCTGAAAAAGCGGATATTGTAACCAACCATGTAAATGGCGTACCTGTTTTCGACCAGTTTGGCGTAACCAAACAGGTGAAGGCAGCATTTGGCAAGACCGTTAACCTTCCCAGCGGTGCTTATTTAATTATTGAGCATACTGAAGCGCTGCATGTAATTGATGTGAACAGCGGTTATAAAAGCGTGAGCAATAACCAGGAGGAAAATGCGCTGGCAACCAATCTTGAGGCGGCTGAAGAAATAGCCAGGCAATTACGCTTACGTGATATCGGCGGTATTATCGTGGTTGATTTTATTGACATGAAGCTTCCTGATAACAAGAAGAAATTACAGGAGGCAATGGATGGCTTTATGAGGCCTGACAGGGCAAAACATGCGGTGTTGCCTATTTCAAAGTTTGGGCTGATGCAGATAACGAGGCAGCGCATGCGGCCGGAGATGAGCATTAATACTTCTGAAATTTGCCCTTGCTGCAATGGAACCGGTAAAGTAGCGCCCACATTATTATTGGTGGATGAAATTGAAAACCGTCTTAATTACCTGGTAACCCATCAGCATAAAAACCTTACCATAAACGTTCATCCTTATCTGTATTCGCATTTAACAAAAGGCTTTTTTTCCATCGCCTGGAAGTGGAACCGCAAATACAAAACCCGCATTCGCGTAAAACCCAACCCTGATTATTACTTAACAGAATTTCACTTTTTTGATGCGCAGGAAGAAGAAATAAAATTTTAAGCGCATAATTTCAAGATATTAATCCCCCCGCAAAACGGGGGGATTTTTTATGCATTAAAGGCTTATTAAAAATATTGCCAAATTCAGCTTACCAGTTTAATACTCTCGCCGATGCTTTACATTCGCCATCACAAAAATTCTTGCATGAAAGTTTTCCAATCACTACTGCTGATTGTCGGCGTTTGTTTTTCCCTGGTAACAGTTGCACAGCCGCCCCGCGGCATTCACTGGGCTGCCGATGGCAACAGCTATTATGAAGCTTCCCCCGAAGGCATTACAAAAATTGAAATGCCCTCATTTGCAGCAACCTCCATTGTTACTGCCCAACAGTTAACGCCGGACGGTGCAGCACAACCTTTGCCGGTACGTAACTTTTTCTTTTCTGATGATGGCAAAAAACTGCTTATTTATACCAACAGTAAAAAAGTTTGGCGTTATGATACCCGTGGTGATTACTGGATTTTAAATACATCGAACCAATCGTTAAAGCAGGTTGGAAAATCACTGCCGCCATCTTCACTTATGTATGCAAAATTTTCTCCTGATGGCAACAAAATCGCCTATGTAAGCAATCATAATCTATATGTTGAAGATTTGAATTCAGGCACAATAAAACAGCTTACTACAGATGGCACAGACCGCCTGATAAACGGCACTTTCGATTGGGTATATGAAGAAGAATTTGATTGCCGCGACGGTTTCCGCTGGAGCCCCGACAGCAAAACAATCGCTTACTGGAAAGTGGATGCCACAAAAATTCCCAACTTTTTAATGATCAATAATACCGATTCAACTTATCCTTTTGTAAAACCTGTTGAATATCCTGTTGCAGGCGTTGACCCTTCGCCCTGTTATGTTTACACCGTAAATATTGCCAGCGGCAATTCCGTTAAAATGAACATTCCCGGCAACCCGCAGCAGCATTATATTCCGCGCATGGAATGGGCTGCCAATGCTTCACAACTCATCATACAGCAATTTAACCGCAAGCAAAATGAAATAAAGCTGATGTACTGCGATGCTGCTACAGGCGCAGCCAGCGAAATTTATACAGAAACCGGCAAGGCATGGATTGATAATAAAAATGCATGGGCTTATAACAATTTCAAAACCGGATGGGAATGGGTAAAGAAGGGAAGCGCATTTTTATGGGTGAGCGAAAAAGACGGATGGCGGCACATTTATCTAATAAACAGGGATGGTAAAAAAGAAACATTATTAACCAACGGCGATTATGATATTATTACGCTGAATGGTTATGATGATAAAAGCGGTTATGTGTATTTTATGGCTTCGCCGGATAATGCCACACAGCAATATCTCTACCGCGTAACTATGGATGGTAAAGGCAAGGCCGAGCGTTTATCGCCTGCCAATGAAAGCGGCACGCATGATTATGATCTTTCGCCCAACGGCCTGTATGCTTCACATGAGTTTTCAAACATTAATACAGAGCCCATTGAAGACTGGGTAAGCCTTCCGCAGCATAAAATAATTAAACAGGAAGATAATACAGGTTATGGGCGCAGTTTGCCACATGCAGAAATGTTCCAGGTTACCACAGATGACGGCGTTACAATGGACGGCTGGATGGTAAAGCCCACCAATTTTGATTCAACCAAAAAATACCCGGTTGTATTTTATGTTTATACAGAGCCTGCGTCGCAAACCGTAACCGACAAATATGGCGCTGCATTTAATTTCTTATATAATGGCAACATGGCTGATGATGGTTACATCTATATAAGCCTTGATGGCCGCGGCACGCCTGCACCCAAAGGTGCCGAATGGCGCAAAGCTATCTATAGAAACATTGGCCGCATTAATATCCGCGACCAGGGCATGGCGGCGAGGAAAATTATGCAATGGCCGTTTGTTGATACCAGCCGGGTGGCGATATGGGGCTGGAGCGGCGGCGGTTCTACTACCCTTAACTGTATGTTCCAGTTTCCCGATGTTTATAAAACGGGTATTTCCATTGCGGCTGTTGATTACCAGCTTACATACGATAACATTTACCAGGAACGGTACATGGGTTTGCCGCAGGAAAACAAGGAAGATTTTATTGCAGGTTCACCCGTAACCTATGCAAAAAATTTACAGGGGCATTTACTAATCATTCATGGTACGGGCGACGACAATGTGCATTATAAAAATGCAGAGCTGATGATAAACGAGCTGATAAAATACAATAAAATATTCCAGTTTATGCCTTATCCGAACCGTACACACAGCATAAATGAAGGCGAAGGCACTACAAAGCATTTACGCAATCTTTATACTACCTTTTTGCAGCAGTATTGCCCGCCGGGAGGAAGATAAGAAAGACGGGAGATAACGGATGACAGAAAGCGCATTGAGCCGTTTAAATTTATTGATAGAGAACACTGAGCAAACAGAGGACATGATCCTCTGTTTGCTTTTTACCCTATGGTAAAAAGCATTAAACTTAATTTCATCTGCTTTACTTTGCGTGCATGAGTTCAATAAAAAACCTCCGCATTGTTTTTATGGGCACACCGGATTTTGCTGTTGCTTCATTAGATGCTTTGGTATCGGCGGGCTGCAATATTGTTGGTGTAATTACAGCACCGGATAAACCTGCCGGCCGCGGCATGCAGCTGCAGCAAAGTGCCGTTAAGAAATATGCCGTTGAAAAAAGCCTCACCGTTCTTCAGCCGGAAAAACTAAAGAACCCTGCGTTTATTGAAGAGTTAAAATTACTGCAGGCAGATGTGCAGGTAGTAGTTGCCTTTCGCATGCTGCCCGAAATTGTATGGAATATGCCGCCGCTCGGAACCATTAATGTGCATGCATCACTGCTGCCGCAATATCGTGGCGCAGCACCTATAAACTGGGCTATTATAAATGGCGAAACAGAAACCGGCATTACCACATTTAAACTGCAGCATGAAATTGATACCGGCAATATTTTAATGCAGGAAAAAATACCTATCAGCAAAAAAGAAACAGCAGGAGAATTGCATGACAAGTTGAAAGAACTGGGTGCATCATTAATTGTAAAAACGATAGAAGCAATAGCAGGCGGCAGTATTCAGGAGAAAAAGCAATCAGCTATCAGCCATGAGCTATCGGTTATCAAACATGCGCCTAAACTAAACACGGAAACCTGTAAAATAGACTGGAACAATAATGCATCAGATATATACAATTTAATTCGCGGCTTATCGCCTTACCCGGCTGCTTTTACATACCTGGATGATAAAGTGCTTAAAATTTTCTCTGCGGAAAAAGAAATAGCACTACACAATTTTCCGAATGGTTCGTTTTATACTGATAATAAAACTTATTTAAAATTTGCATGCGCGGATGGTTTTATTTATTGCCGGGATGTGCAGTTGCAGGGTAAGAAGCGAATGCCTATAGAAGAATTTTTACGGGGTTACAGGTTTAACTAGCAAATTTCAGATTGCAAGTTTTCAGTTACAAGTTACTGCCTGACCTGGTAACGGTTATTCATCACCGCTAAGGGGCACTGTAAAAGCAATTATATTTTCATCGCCAATCCTTTCAAACAAGATACTTCCTTTTAATAAAATAATGCGGTTTTGGATATTCTTTAAGCCAAGCCCTTTCTTTTCGTAACGCAGCTTTTCAAACTCCTGCTGCGTTAGGCCAACACCATTATGTTTAATAACAAAGCGAAGCCTGCCGCCCGAAAGGAAAGATTGAATATTTAATTCGGTGGCAGCACTATGCTTGATAATGTTACCACATAACTCCTGCAAAATCCTGTAAATGCTGATAGCGCCTTCCGGGTTTTTTGATTCATACGATTCATCTAACAGTGTTGTTATATTTAACTTGCCCGGCTGGTTTAATTTTTGGGTGAAGCTGTAAATGGCTTCATTCAAACCAAATTCTCTTAAAACATTTGAATGCAGGTTATGCGATATAAAACGCACTTTCTGAATGGATTCATTTAATAATTCAATCGACTTCTGAAAAATTTCATTTTCATTTTCTCCCATTTTTTGGGGATGCAGGTTATACAGGTACAACCTTGTTGCCGAAAGCAATGCACCCACTTCACCATGTAACTGGTCTGAAATGCGGTGCCGCTCGGTTTCCTCGCTCATTACCGCAGCTCTTATCAGTTCATTCTGCTGTTCTTCTTTTAAGTGCAGCAGGCTTTGCTGGTACTGGAATTTTTTACGCTGACTGGTATTGAATGCAATTAAAAAACTTATAATAAGCAACAGCATTGCAGCAATAGCCACAGTAACAAATACTGTAATATTAATTGCCGGTATGTTTAGAATTTCCATATAATGCCCTTGCTATAAATAAACAAAATAGAAGATAGTTGATGTTTTGAACAATATTCCAAACGTATGCAGCATAATGGTTGTTACTATTAATAAGTGCATTATAAAACAGGAACAGCGGAAAACAAACTGCCTCATAAACTGCAAGGCCCGTTACAATAAAAGAAGACATATCAGCCCGTTTGGAAACTTCATCCGTTTTAAGCTTTTTCAAAAAATACAATATGCATAATACCAGCAAAATTAAAGCTTCCAGACTAAAGGTGGTTGAGCTGAATACCGTTAGAAAATCTTCAATGAATATAAAATTGAGCAGCATTAAAATAATAGCCGTGCCGTAAACAACTGGTATAATTTTTTTATTTGGCAATAATTCTAACCGGACAAAAAACCATGTGAAGCAACTGAGCCTGCACACAGAAATGAGTGTGTAATAAAAATGATTGTTATCTATTATTTTAAAGTAAACAGCATAAGAACATACATACAGGCATAATATTAATGCGAGGTAAATCTTAACCGGTGTTAAATAATAACCCTGCGGCTTTTTAATAAGCCACATAATTATAGGCAACAAGGTTGCCCATAATTCCGTCCATTGTAAAATGTAAAGGATAAACAAGGTTATGGAAGCAGGCTTGGAGGAACCGGGTTAAAACTTCTGGCCGCAGCGAGCTTGTTATAAATTTCTCCAAGCACTTTTCTCCGGGTGGCGGCATCGAGCTCATTCAGCATCTCGAAGGTCAAATTTTCATAGCCGTCTACTTTTACATTCTTCAGCAATGTTTTCGGGCTTTGCGCTGAAAATTTATAAAGTACATATGGGTTTTCATAAAAGGGAATTAAATAATAGGTTTTGGAAGTATCTAAACCTCCGGGAATGGAATCAAGTGAATAGCTCCATTTTAATGTGGACAGTATAAATGTATCAACTGGAAAATTTACGTTGGACAGCTTTTGTAAAGTTATACTGGTAAACGGCGGGTTAATGTTTGAATTATAAGCTGAAGCATCTGCATAAAAATGCGAAGCATCGTTGGTTTTAAACTGCAAAACAATTATACCACTTGTATAACTGTTCAGCACTCTTTTTATTTCGGCGCCTTTGACAGACATAACAGCCACGGAAACCTGGGCACCGGCATTAAAACATAGATTAGCAGTTATAAAAAAACAAATAATAAAAGGTAGTTTTCTTGTCATAACGGGGCGTTTAACGGCCAAAGATAGCGTCTTCAATTCATTTCTTTTACATGCAGCCAAACCCTCCAAACCTGTTTTAATAAAGTTTGCAATGGCACTGTAAAATCAACTCTCAACTTACACTTATCTTTACCAACTTCTATGCAACTCGCAACATTTTTAGCAAAGCGTATAGCATTTAATAAACAGCATTCCTTTTCAAGGTTTATTATAAAATTAGCCACCGCTGCAACTGCCTTAAGCGTGGCGGCCATGATCATTACACTGGCTTTTGTAAACGGGTTTCAATATGCTGTAAGCAATAAAATATTTAACTTCTGGGGACACTTGCGCGTGCAGGAATATGAGCCTGATAAAGCCATGATTGCTGAAGAAACACCATGGCAGCCCAACGATACAACACTGCAGATACTGCATATTTTTCCACAGGTAAAACAGGTGCAGGCTTTCGCCACAAAGAGCGCTGTAATTGAAAAGAATAAAGAAATAGAAGGCGTGCTGTTTAAAGGTGTTGACACAGGTTATGATTTTAATAACCTTAAAACATTTTTAAAGCAGGGCCGCTTTCCAAAATTTGATACAGCCGGCTACAGCCGGGAAATCTTAATTTCAGAACCTGTTGCCCACGAGCTGCAGATAAAATTGAATGATTCGGTAAATGTTTATTTTATTAACCAGCAGGAAGGCCGGGCAAACGTAAGACGGCTGCAGGTATGCGGCATATTTAAAACCGGTATTGAAGAATACGATAAAACCTTTGCCATAGGCGATATACGCCTGCTGCGCCGCGTGTATAACTGGGATCATGGCGAAATAGGCGGCTATGAAATTTTCCTGAGCGATTATAAACAAATGGACACCATTAATTCCATGCTCTATGAAATGCTGCCGCAGGCATGGATAAGCCGCACCATTAAAGAAATCTATCCTAATATATTCGACTGGCTGCAGATACAGGATGTGAACCGCAACGTAATTTTTACGGTTATGGCCATTGTGGCCATCATTAACCTGGTAACCTGTTTGCTTATATTAATTCTTGAACGCACAAGAATGACGGGCGTTTTAAAAGCGCTCGGCTGCCGCGACTGGGTAATACAGAAAATATTCCTTTATCATGCAGGCATCATAGCAGTACGGGGTATCCTTATCGGCCTTTTATTTGGTTTGGGCATTTGTATTTTACAGCAACAAACCGGTTTTATAAAAATGAATGAAGCGGCGTATTATGTTTCGGAAGCGCCCGTTTACATCATCTGGTGGCAGGTAATTGCGGTGTGTGCAGCCACCTTGCTGGTTTGCTTTCTGGCATTGCTGATTCCAACATGGCTGGTTAAAACCATCAGGCCTGTCAAGGCAATTCAGTTCCGGTAATTTATTTTTTAAGGTGTTATAATTTTTTTGTTTATCAGCTGCAGCATTTCATGGCATCACGGTTGCCTGTCTGCCGTCAGCAGGTGTCACTCCCTGTACAGTATATCGTTTAGCAGCATTGGCCTTATTATTCAAAAAGCTTTACCAGGTTTTACAGTAATATGATACAGGCATTAAACATGTACAAGTACATTTGCAGCAAAGCAAACTTATAACCATGCGCACCGCCAAAGATATCTTACAGCAAAAAGGCACCCAGTTTAATTACATCGATCAAAATGAAAATGTTTTAAATGCGATTGGCCAGTTAAAATCAAAAAATATCAGCTATCTTATCGTTACAGACGATGACAATAAATACATAGGCATATTTTCAGAGCGGGATTATACCCACAAGGTAATACTTGAAAACAGGCATTCCGAAACAACGAAAGTAAAGGAGATCATGACGGCCAATCTTGTAAATGCTTCCCCGGAAGATTCCACCAGCAAGCTTATGCTGCTGATGAACAGTTCAAAAGCAAGATATATTCCTGTTTTTGATGCAGGCAAATTTGTTGGCATTATTACCATCCACGATCTTATGCGGGAAGCCATGGCCGATTATGAACAGGGCAGAAAAGAACTGGAAGCACACCAGATAGAATTCTTAAAATCCAGCAGTTAAACCCTTCGGTATTTCTACTACCTGTATGGTTATTTCGCCGGTGTAATTACAATATTCCTGTATTCAATCGGCCCGTGATCACCCTGCAATAAAATAGGGCCCGGCTCTCCTTCGCGGCTGTTTAAAGCGCCGCCGGTAATGCCGGGGATTTCCCGGTTGCAGATAACTGTTTTACCATTGGCCACAACGGTTACCATTCTTCCTACCAGCGTTATATCGTAGCTCTGCCATTCGCCGGGTTGTTTGGCAGCAATCTCGGTGGGCTCAACAAAACCATAAATAGCGCTGAATACATTTTTATAAGGTTCATTGCCATTGCTGGCTTCTATCTGCACTTCATACCTGCCGCGCAGGTAAACGCCGCTGTTGCTGCCTTCTGGATAACGGAATTCAATATGCAGTTTAAAGTCTTTAAATGTTTGATCGGTTACCAGGTTTGCACCGGAATGCGGGCTTTGCAATACGCCGTTATTTACTACCCATTGATTGGTGCGGCCAATAGCATGCCAGCCGGATAAATCTTTGCTATTGAATAAAGTAATTGGCTTTTGCCAGGAAGGTGTTGCTGTTGCAGTTAAAGCAGGTGCACGCACGGCGCCAAAGCTCATCGCCTTTCCATTGGGCATGGTTATTTTACCGGCAAGCGTATCTGCATTTAGTTCTGCTTCCACAGAAAGATCGTTTGAACCCTGCTCCCATTGCGGCGGAATGGAAAAGCTTAATTTGTTATTACTGAAATTCACTTTTGATACAGGTCTTGCACTCCCGCCGGTGCCCACAAATTCTCCAATTAATGTGCTCGTACCGGAACGCTGCACCATAAGCCAGGATGGATATTCTTTTCCATTGTCATAAATAGTAATATCCCACCCGCCGATAACAGCAGCTGAATTATCGCCTGCTGTTTGTGCGCTACCGGTTATTCCGGTGCATAAAAAAATAATGAAAGACAGGCAGGCGCCAAAAGTTTTTATCAATACATTTTTCATATCGCTGAAGAATTGTGGCTAAATGTAGTTGAAAAAGCAGTAAAAACAAAAGCATTCCAGGATCATATGCTTCAGCAATCTGCATGTTTCATAATTTGTTATATGTGTTATTCTGTTCATCCATGATCTTCCCTTAAACTTTATCTTTGCGCTCCTTTTATAAAGCGTATGTTTAACAAGAGAACGAAAATTAAAGAGCTGCTGGCAACAGAACCGGCAGGCCGGGAAGTTACCGTAATGGGTTGGGTGCGCACCTTTCGCAACAACCAGTTTATAGCTTTAAACGACGGCAGCACTAACCAGAATTTACAGGTAGTTGCCACCCTGGGTTTATTGAATGACGAAACGCTGAAACGCATTACAACCGGCGCCTCTTTAAAAGTTATTGGGGAAGTAGTGCCAAGTTCGGGTAAAGGTCAGAAGATTGAATTAAAAGCGGCATCAATAGAAATACTCGGCGACAGCGATCCTGAAAAATATCCGCTTCAGCCCAAGAAGCATAGTCTTGAATTTTTAAGGGAGATTGCGCACCTGCGTTTTCGCACTAATACATTTGGCGCTGTATTCCGCATTCGTCATTCATTGGCCTTTGCTATTCATAAATTCTTTAATGACAAAGGTTTTGTTTATCTGCACACACCCATTATCACAGCCAGCGATGCAGAAGGCGCCGGCGAAATGTTTCGCGTAACCACGTTGCCTTTTGATAACCCGCCGCGTAACGATGACGGTAGCATTAATTTCAAAGAAGATTTCTTTGGCAAAAGCACCAATCTTACAGTAAGCGGACAATTAGAGGGTGAGCTGGCAGCTATGGCATTCAGTGATATTTACACGTTTGGCCCAACGTTCCGTGCAGAAAATTCGAATACAACAAGGCATCTTGCAGAATTCTGGATGATAGAGCCTGAAATGGCTTTTTATGAGATTGAAGACAATATGAACCTTGCGGAAGAATTCATCAAATATATTATTCAATATGCGATGGATAATAACCGTGATGACCTGGAATTTCTTGCGCAGCGCCTGGCCGATGAAGAAAAACAACTGCCGCAGGATAAACGCAGTGAGCTTGGATTGATTGAAAAACTGGAGTTTGTTTTAAATAATGCTTTCGAAAGGATAACCTATACAGAAGCAATAGATATTCTTTTAAACAGCAGTCATTATAAAAAGAAAAAATTCCAGTACGAAGTAAAATGGGGCATTGATTTGCAAAGCGAACATGAACGTTACCTTGTAGAAAAACATTTCAAAAAGCCGGTTATCGTTACAGGCTATCCTGCCGCTATCAAGGCCTTTTATATGCGCATGAATGATGATGGCAAAACCGTTGCCGCCATGGATATCCTTGCGCCGGGAATTGGTGAAATTGTGGGCGGCTCGCAACGTGAAGAACGTTATGATAAGCTAACAGAAAGAATGGAAAGCATGCACGTACCGGTTGAAGAAATGCAATGGTATTTGGATACACGCCGCTTTGGCTCTGTGCCGCATGCGGGCTTTGGTTTAGGTTTCGAGCGGATGGTGCAGTTTGTAACCGGCATGACAAACATTCGCGACGTTATTCCTTTTGCAAGAACGCCAAAGAACTGCGAGTTTTAAACAGATTTTGGGCGGCTTCGTTAAGGTAGCTTCTTTTAAAAAAACCTGCCCAAAGTATTGAAGCAAAGAACGTGTTTTGATGAACCGAAATTCGAAACACCCCGTGTTTATGTTTACAAATTAATTACCTGCGCAGCCTGTTTATAAGTTTTGCATGTTTTGGAAAGGCCTGTAATAATTCATTTTTATCCGCCATTTCAAAATCAGCAAAATCAAAACCGGGTGCTACTGTACAGCCGCTTAATACAAACCGGCTGTTTGCTGCACATTCAGCAGCAAACCAGGCATAAGCCGATACAACAAATTGTAAGGTTTCTCCTTTATCAATGGCAGCACCTAATGAGATGCATTCATATTGCCCATCGCTGTGTAAAATATGAATATGCAAGGTATCGCCTGCATAATAATGCCAGCATTCATCACTTTTTATGCGGTGAAAAGCTGAAAAATCGCCTTGTTCCAGCAATAATAAATAGCAGTAGAAAAATGCCTGCCACCACTAAAACCTTCTAACGCTGTTGCAGGAATAATACCTTTGCTTCTGTACGTTTCAGCATAATAACCACCTTCGGGATGTGGCTGAAGGTTTAATTGCCGTATATAAAAATCAGCGTTATTCATTATTCAAATTTATTTATCTATAGCTAACAGATATAGGGCTTGAAATATTGTACTTGTTGAATAGCCAAATGGAATATATTTAAATATCCATCAGGACATAAATTCTTTATTATGCAAATATCAGCATCTGTAAAAAGCAGCTTTAACCAGCATACGGTTTTTGTTGAAACGAATGGTGATTCAAAAGCAATTGGCATAAAAGCAAAAGCAAACGGTTATGGATCTTCAATAAATGGCGGTGAATTATTGTTACTTGCATTAGCCACCTGCTTCTGTAATGATATTTACCGTGAAGCCGTTAAAAGAAAAATAGCCGTTTCCGAAGTGGAAGTTATTTGCCGCGGGGAATTTGGCAGCGAAGGAGAACCAGGTAAAAACTTTATTTATAAAGCAAAGGTTATTGCAGATGCGCCTGATGAAATAATTGATGAAATGATCAGGTATGTTGACAGTATCGCCGAAGTGCACAATACATTGAGGAAAGGGATTAACGTAAAACTAAAAAACTAAACTTCATCGGGCTTGTTCTCTTCAATGTCGCCGTTTTCATTCACACTTAAATCAGTACTATCTGACGAAGTCTCTTCCGTTGCTTCGGGTTCAGGTGTTTCAACCGTATCAGTTATTACTTCCCCGGCAACAACAGCTTCTTCAACAACTTCTTCCTCTGCTTCGGCTGTTTTAAAGTCATTTTCATTCATTAAAGTGGGCTGGGCTATCTGTTCTGCAAATACCTCTTTTATTTTTGGAAGGTCTTCAGAAGAGTTAATGCCGAAATAATCCATAAAGCTTTTGGAGGTTGCATATATAAGCGGCTTGCCGGGCAGGTTTTCACTGCGGCCGGTGATCACGATCAGTTCTTTTTCCAGCAGTTTCTGAATACTATAATCGCTGTTTACACCGCGAATGCTTTCTATTTCACCTTTGGTTATGGGTTGCTTATAGGAAATAATAGCCAGCGTTTCCATGGCAGCGGTAGAAAGGCGTTTTAAAAACTTATCCCCGTTAAGCTGTGCTATGGTTTTATGGTAATCTTTTTTGGTGAGGAACTGCCAGCCGCCGCCACTTTCCTTCATTTCAAAAGGATAAAATTCGCTCTGGTATTTTTCACGAATGCCTTCAATGCAGCTTTCCACCTGATCTAAATTGATTCGCTCTTCCAGAAAGCCTAAGGCATTATTGATCAGTTCAACAATATCCAAAGCCGTCAATGGCTTTTCACTGGCAAAAATTAAGGCTTCTATATGGGGAATAATTGCTTTAAGTTCCATAGTAAATGCGCCAATTTGATAATGTACTGATTTGCTAATGTAAGGTAACCTGGGAATGAATTAGCACATTTGCTAATTGGCATATTAGCAAATTAACCCTGCAATGCTGCTGCGCCGCTTACAATTTCAGTAAGCTCGGTTGTAATGGCAGCCTGGCGTGCACGGTTATAAGAAATACGCAGGCTTTTCAGCAATTCATTGGCGTTATCACTAGCTTTATCCATCGCCGTCATGCGGGCGCCATGCTCGCTGGCGCTGGCATCAAGCACAGCTTTATATAATTGGGTGTTGAGAATTTTAGGCATTAGTTCAGCCACCAGCCTGTCCTGTTCGGGTTCAAAAATAAAGTCTGCTTTTTTAGCGCCTTTTTTCTGCTGCACTTTGGGAATAGGCAAAAACTGTTCTGCCACAAAACGCTGGGTGGCGGCATTTTTAAATTCGCTGTAAATAATATCAACAGCATCAAATTCTTTATTCTCAAAAGCCTTTACAGCTGCCTGTGCAATCTCCTGTACATTTTCAAATTTCAGGTTAAGAAAAATATCCCTGTAAGTGCTATTGGTTTTATAACCGGTGCGGGTAAGGCTTTCATAACCTTTTTTCCCAAGGTTCCAGATGGTTACATTGCCTTTGGCAAACTGGCTGGCATATTTATCAGCAACAAGCTGTCTTGCCAGTTTTACTATATTAGCATTATAACCACCGCAAAGGCCACGGTCGCTGGTAATAACAATCAGCAGTACTTTTTCAACAGGTCTTTCAGCAGCCAGTTTTATATCGGCGCCACCTTCAATATTACTTACAATATTGCTCAGCATTTCCTGCAGCTTTTGGGCGTAAGGGCGCATTTGCAAAATAGCATCCTGTGCACGACGCAGTTTAGCGGCGCTCACCATTTTCATTGCCTTCGTAATTTGCTGTGTACTTTGTACGGATGAAATTCTGTTGCGTACTTCTTTTAATTGACCGGGCATATTGCATTTAATTGTTTAAGTTTCAAGGCCTGCGCTCATTTTAAAACATCAAACCCTAAAACGTGAACTTAATTTTGGGCGCAAAAGTAAGTAATGTTGAGGAGTTAATAATACTTGTTTTTGCCGGCGCCTTCCCTGCCTAATCTTTCCCTGATACCGATGCTGAAAATGCCGCTTTTGGAATAACCATATTCAGCGAAAAACGATTTCCAGTGACCGGCAACAAATGCCATATTTACCCAGCCGTTTTTGTAACTGTCATATTTATCGGTGCTATACGCTTCGTAATATCTTCCATAACCCAGTTCCAAAAACCTGAAAGTATAGCTAATCCTGCTGCCAAAATGTACCGGGGCATCATTGCTGGGAAATATAACCAATTCAGGTGTTAAGCTAAATCCATATAGGCTGTAAGAAATGGCAGGCGCTATTAATACCCGTCTTGGATTTGCCTGCAGGCCGCCTCTCATCTGGATGTAAAACTGGGCGGAACTTCTGTAAGATAATAAACAGATACAGGCGCATATGGCAGCACGCAAGGCCATGTACAGGCATCGGCTTCTCATAAGATTGGAATTTGTGTAAATTTAAAAAATTCACATAATATTCAGAACCTCAATTCTTTTATGCGCAAATCTGTATGAGTAAAAACTTGTATAACTAATTGATAATTTTTAAGATTTATGTTAATAACTTCTGTTGCCATTACTAAAGTATTACCTTGCAACCCTTTAAATTCTGCCAGTTTGGCTTTAAAAAACCGGCGCACAGTTTTTGACAACAAAAAAATTTTTATTGCAAACAGCCAACTTGATATATGCTCAAATTTTTAAATAAGATTTTAGGTGGTAATAAGAGCGAAAAAGATGTAAAAAAGATAGAACCGCAGATTGAAAAAATCAACAACTTTTTTAATCAGTACCAATCGCTTACTAACGACGAACTGCGTGGAAAAACGACAGAATTCAGGCAGCGCATCCAGGATCATTTAAAGGAAATTAATGATACAATTGCGGCAAAAAAAACCGAAGCCGAAGCCCTACCGGAAGATGAAATGATCACCCGCGATACTTTATATAAAGAGGTGGATGATCTGAAAAAAGACCGCGATAAAAAAATTGAAGAAGCGCTGGATGACATTCTTCCCGAAGCTTTTGCCGTGGTAAAGGAAACCGCACGAAGGTTTAAGGAAAACGAACAAATTATTTCGACAGCTACTCAGCTTGACCGCGATTTAAGCGTTAAAAAGCAATATATTAAGATTGATGGCGACCAGGCAATTTACAGCAATAGCTGGCCAGCTGCAGGCAACCTTGTAACCTGGAATATGGTGCATTATGATGTGCAGCTTATTGGCGGTATTGTTTTACACCAGGGCAAAATTGCGGAAATGGCTACTGGTGAAGGTAAAACACTGGTATCAACGCTGCCGGCTTATTTAAATGCCCTGGCAGGCGAAGGCGTGCATATTGTTACGGTGAACGATTACCTCGCCAAACGTGATAGTGAATGGAACGGCACTATTTTCGAATGGCTGGGTTTACGGGTTGATTGTATTGACAAACATCAGCCTAACACTGCCGACCGCCGCAATGCTTATCTCGCAGATATAACTTATGGTACCAACAACGAATTTGGCTTCGATTACCTGCGCGATAATATGGTGCATACGCCCGAAGAAATGGTGCAGCGCAAACATCATTATGCCATGGTGGATGAAGTGGATAGTGTGCTGATTGACGATGCCCGTACACCTTTGATCATTTCCGGGCCTGTTGGTAAAGACAACACCACCCAGCAATTCTTTGAACTGAAACCCCGCATTGAACAACTGGTGGAAATACAAAAACGTGTTGTTAACCAGTTTTTGAACGAAGCCAGGAAAAAGATAAGTGAAGGGGATGATGATCCTAAAAGCGGCGGGCTTGCTCTGTACCGCGCCTTTCGTGGATTGCCTAAAAATTCTGCGCTTATAAAATATTTGAGTGAACCGGGCATTCGCGTAAAAATGCAGAAGGCCGAAAATCATTATCTCGCCGATCAACAAAAAGAAATGCGCGTGGTAGATGAAGAATTATATTTCTATATTGATGAAAAAAATAATTCTGTTGAACTTACCGACAAAGGCATTCAGCTCATAACAAAATCCGGGGAAGACCCTAACTTTTTTGTACTGCCGGATATCGGCGTTGACCTCGCTGCCATTGATGCCGACACAACACTTGATGCCGACAGTAAGCTGCACAAAAAGGAAGCTATTTTAAACGACTATTCTACAAAAGCCGACCGCATTCACACCATCCAGCAGTTATTAAAAGCTTATACATTATTTGAAAAAGATGATGAATATGTAGTGCTTGACGGCGCTGTAAAAATTGTGGATGAACAAACCGGCCGTATAATGGAAGGCCGCCGCTATTCCGATGGATTGCACCAGGCTATTGAAGCGAAGGAAAATGTAAAGATTGAAGCCGCTTCCCAAACCTATGCAACGGTTACTTTACAAAACTATTTCAGGATGTACCACAAGCTCGCCGGTATGACCGGTACTGCCGAAACAGAAGCAGCCGAGCTTTGGGATATTTATAAACTGGATGTGGTAAGCATTCCCACCAATGTTCCTTGTGTAAGAAAAGACGTGGAAGATCTTGTTTATAAAACCAAGCGTGAAAAATATAAGGCTGTTATTGAAGCTATCGAAGAAATGCGCAATAGCGGCAGGCCTGTGCTCGTGGGTACAACCTCGGTGGAGGTGAGTGAACTGCTGGGCCGTATGCTGCAGCAAAAGAAAATTCCGCATAATGTATTAAACGCAAAACAGCACCAGCGCGAAGCGCAGGTGGTGGCAGAAGCCGGTCTTGCCGGCAATGTTACAATTGCTACCAACATGGCCGGCCGCGGTACAGATATTAAACTCGGCCCCGGCGTAAAAGAAGCGGGCGGGCTGGCTATTCTTGGTACCGAAAGGCATGAAAGCCGCCGTGTTGACCGCCAGTTGCGTGGCCGTGCAGGCCGCCAGGGCGACCCCGGCTCATCGCTGTTCTTTGTATCGCTGGAAGACGACCTGATGCGCATGTTTGGCAGCGAACGTATTGCCAAAGTGATGGATTTCGCCGGTTATAAAGAAGGCGAAGTTATTCAGCACAGCATGGTTACAAAAAGCATTGAACGCGCCCAGAAGAAAGTGGAAGAAAACAACTTTGGCATTCGTAAGCGCCTGCTGGAATACGATGACGTAATGAATAAACAGCGTACGGTTATTTATACCAAGCGCAACCACGCTTTGTTTGGCGAACGCCTGGCCCTCGACCTGGATAATGCTTTTTATGATGTGGCCGATGGCCTTGTGGCAACCTTCAAAGAGCGCAACGATTATGAAGGTTTTAAGCTGGAAACAATCGTAAACCTTGGGTTAAGCACGTCTATTACCCAGGAAGAGTTTGAAAGAACTGATGGGAAGAACCTGTCGCAACGCTTATATGAAGAAGCCAACGCTAATTACCAGCGCAAGCGCAAAGACCTTGCACAGGTGGCTTTGCCTGTATTCAAAAATATCCGCGAAACACAAGGCGCGCATATACAAAATGTGGCAGTACCATTCAGTGATGGAAGAAAAGCAGTGCAGGTATTGGTAAATCTTGATAAAACCCTGCAGTCTTCCGGCGCAGAACTGGTAAACATGCTGGAAAGAAGCGTAACGCTCTTTTTGATTGACGATGCGTGGAAAGAGCACCTGCGTGCTATGGATGATTTGAAACAAAGCGTTCAGACGGCGCATTATGAACAAAAAGACCCGCTGGTAATTTATAAGGGCGAAGCATTTAATTTATTCAGCCAGATGAATGGCGAAGTAAGCAGCAGCATTGTAAGTTTCCTGTGCCATGCAGAACTACCCGTTCAGCAAAATGTGCCCGTGCGTGAAGCACAACAGGAAAAAACCGACATGAGTAAAATGCGTTCCAACAAACGCGAAATAGATAATGCCGGCCAGGATTATGCCGCCGACGAAAACGATTATTATGATCCAACCCCGGTGAAACAGGAACCGGTAAGGGTTGGCCCTAAAGTAGGCCGTAACGACCCCTGCCCCTGCGGCAGCGGAAAGAAATATAAAAACTGCCACGGAAGGGGAGAATAATCTCTTTATATAAAACAAGGAAAGCCTGGTGTAAACCGGGCTTTTTTATTGGCGAAAACGAAACCTGCTTTTACCCGCAATAAATGGCTGGGGTTTATTGGTATTTCTTCATCACGTTAAACAATATCTTGAATTGGGCAGAATCCAGGCCCGGTACAGTGTCTTGCATCCAGTGGCGTTTAAAGGCAATAATGGCTGCGGTTGTATCCCGCACGTCGTAGCCAATAATACGCAAGGCCTGTATATCATCAAAAGCTGGCGGTAAAGCCAGGTTGGTGGTGTCATCGAACCAGTAACTGTAACCGCTGTCGGCAAGCATTTTCCAGGGAAAGCGGTAATTGGGATCATTCTTTCGCGTGGGGGCAATGTCTCCATGCCCTATGAAATTGGCCGTTGGAATACCATACTGTTTTTTAAGCGCCGAAAGCAGGTGCAGCAAACTCGTTATTTGCGGGCCGGTAAAATCTTCAAAACCATTATTATCCAGCTCAATGCCAATGCTGCTGCTGTTAATATCCCTGTCGTTACCCCAGCGGCTTACGCCCGCCTGCCAGGCTCGCAGGTAATCGTTCAGCATGTGGTGAATGGTGCCGTCTTTACAAATTACATAATGCGCACTCACCTGCGAATGCGTTACCGTAAATGTTCTGAGCGTTTGTTCGCAACTGTTTTGCGCCGTGTGATGAATGATAACAAAATTGGGTTTTCGCAAATTGAAATTGATCGTTCCAACAAAATCCATATTATGGAATGAATCTTCGAGCGGGTATTGTTTAATGATACTAGCCAGGTCTTTTACCTGTTGCTTATATATTTTATTGGTAGAGGCATAAGGCCTTTTGGCACAACTAACACAAACAACAAGAAACAGGCAGATTATATATTTCATGCAATGGAGTTGAAAATCTAAGATATAGGTTTTATAGTTCTTCAGGGCTTAAACTGGCGGGCAGTGATTGAAATTCTCGGGAATAATGACCGGATAAAATCGGGAAAAATTCAATTTTTTCCGGAGAAATGCGAGGAAAATCGGGAAAGCGAACGGTAAAATCGGGAAGATTGCCTGTTTGAAATGTAAATTTATCAGCTTCGTATAATTTGGTAATATTGGCAGCGATTATAAATAAGCACACAAAATTCTCATGAGTAATAAAGAGCAAATCGAAATAAAACTTAGCAAAACCAAGTTGACATTAATCTTAATCAGTTCTATACTTTTTGTTGCAGTCGGATTTTGGTTTGTAATCAATCCAGCAAAATTCATAAGCCCAATTGTTCATAGCACAACTAAAATATTCATTGCGGGGCTTGCAGGAATTCTATTCTTTGGCTTTGTAGGATTTTTTATTTGCAAAAAACTTTTGGACAAAGGTTTAGGTTTAATTATAAATGATGAGGGAATTATTGACAATTCAAGCGGGGTTTCTGCCGGACAAATCCTTTGGAGCGACATATCAGGAATAGAAACCATAAAAGTGTATAGAGAAAACTTGTTAATGCTTATTGTTGACAATCCCGAATTATACATCAACAAGCAAACAAATGCTATTAAACGAAAAGCAATGCAAATGAATTTCAGAATGTATGGTTCTCCGATTAGTATTTCTGTAAATGGTCTTCAATGTAACTTTCAGGAACTAAAAAGCATACTGGAGAAAAAATTAGCAGAGTTCAAAACAAGAAAACAAGTTGTTTAGTTTAACATGGCAAATGACTGTTACCAGTACAAGCATCTTAAACATACCATTCCATTTCCTTAAAAGCTTAAAACTCACACTTACTTTTCAAACATAATATTCATTGCTAACTTGCGCCCTGCATGTTTCAATCAAAGAAAAATATAATTGTTGGCAGAAACCCGGTTACAGAAGCTTTGCGGCAGCAATCGGGCGTTGATAAAATCCTGTTGTTTAAAAATGCTTCCGGTGATGTGATCAATGAAATAAGAAAACTGGCGAGGGAACAGAATATCCCTGTTCAGTATGTGCCGAATGAAAAGCTGAACGGCCTTACCAATATCAATCACCAGGGCGTAATTGCGTACCGCTCCGCCGTAACTTACCAGGACCTGCAATCTGTTATCGACTGGATAAATGATAAAGGCGAACCTGCACTTTTATTAATGCTGGATGGTGTTACCGATGTGCGCAATATTGGCGCCATTGCCCGCAGCGCTGTTTGTTGCGGGGTGCATGCTATTATCATTCCCGATAAAGGCGTTGGCGCTTTAAATGAAGATGCCGTAAAAAGCAGCGCCGGCGCTTTGGAGAAATTAAATATCTGCCGCGTAAACAGTTTGCTGAAAGCCGTGGATGATTTACACCTGAATGGCATTAAGGTTTTTACGAGCGAAATGAACGCAAAACAAAAACTTTTTGAACTTGATCTTGCCGAACCTTGCTGCATCATTATGGGAAATGAGGAAAAAGGCGTTCAGTCTTATTTATCCAAAGCCGCCGATGCACATTTTACCATTCCCATGAAGGGAGAATTTGATTCACTGAATGTTTCGGTTGCGGCAGGCATTATTTTATATGAAGCAATGAAGCAAAGATTATAAATGGTTTGTGCACATGCATTTGTTTTATTAATAATTTTATATTTATTAGTAACTGATTGAAAAGCTTTGCTATAACTTCGCGGCGCAACAATACGCTGTTAATACAACGAGAATGCTTAGAAAATCATGGTGGAAAATATTGAGTTTTGTTTTGCTGATGTACACTTGTATTATGGGCTTTCTCGTAAAAATACCGGTGCTCGATGGCCGGTTGCAGCAATCCATCCGTAACCTGTTTTTCCATGTACCCATGTGGTTTTGTATGATGGTGCTCTTCACGGTTTCTGTTATTTATGCAATCAAATCTTTAAACTCCGGTAAAATAATTCACGATCATTATGCAACCGAATATGCCCGTAGCGGTATTGTGTTTGGCGTGTTGGGATTGATAACCGGGGCTATCTGGGCAAAATATCAATGGGGCGCATTCTGGAGCAGCGACCCCAAGCAAAACGGCGCCGCCATCGCTATATTAATTTACCTCGCTTATTTTGTTTTAAGAGGATCTGTTGATGATGAAAACAAACGCACACGCTTAAGCGCCGTATATAACATATTTGCTTTTGCCATGCTTTTCCCCACTATCTGGATTTTACCAAGATTGACGGAATCTTTGCACCCGGGCGGGCAGGGCAGCGAAGGCAACCCCGCATTGAATGGTTCAGACCTTGCACCACAAATGCGCCTCGTTTTTTGGCCGGCTGTTATTGGCTGGACCTTGCTGGGCGTTTGGATAACCACCTTAAGAATAAGATTACAATTGTATAAAGAAAAATTATTTGAATATGCTTAGGAAATTAGCGCTTCTTCTTTCTTTTTATTTTATCGCAGCAGGCTGCTATGCCCAGCAAATGGATTTATCAAAGGAAGAGCCTACTGATTTCATGAGTGGCAGCGGGAAGATTTATGTGGTGATGGCCGTTGCTGTTGTAATTGTTTTAGGATTACTTATCTACGTAATTAATCTCGACAGGAAGATCTCTAAACTGGAAAAAGAACGGCCTTCAAAAGGCTAAAAATTTTTTATTCATAAAAAACAAATGTTCATTAGTATAATTTAAAATGATCTTACAATGGCAGACAAACACTATAATTTTTTTGAAAGTGTAACCCGGAGCTTTGACAAAGCGGCAAAATTTACGCAATGGGAAAAAGGTATTCTTGATCAGATTAAAGCCTGCAACTCTGTTTACCGCATGCGGTTTCCCATTAAACGCGATGATGATTCTATTGAAGTAATTGAAGCCTACCGTGCACAGCATTCACATCATAAAACGCCTTGCAAGGGTGGTATAAGATACAGCGAACTGGTTGACCAGGACGAAGTAATGGCGCTGGCAGCACTAATGACCTATAAATGCGCTATTGTGAATGTGCCTTTTGGCGGGGCCAAAGGCGGCATTAAAATTAACCCCAGGGAATACAGCGCATGGGAACTGCAAAAAATTACAAGGCGTTATACGTCCGAGCTGGTTAAAAAAGAATTTATCGGCCCCGGTACCGATGTACCTGCTCCCGATTATGGAACGGGTGAACGCGAAATGGCCTGGATACTGGATACTTATATGGCCATGCACCCCGGCGAAGTGGATGCTATGGGCTGCGTTACCGGCAAACCCGTTGCCCAGGGCGGCGTAAGGGGAAGAAGGGAAGCCACCGGCCTCGGTGTTTTTTATGGCATACGCGAAGTTTGTAACATGCCGGATATTATGCAGCGTTTAGGAATGACAACAGGTGTGAA
>JAEWBD010000014.1 GCA_023391315.1 Bacteroidota bacterium
TGAAGAACGTAGGAAATTTATAGATACATTATTATCGCAACTGCAGCATGATTATCTTGAACAACTGATTGCCTATAATAAAATATTGCAGCAGCGCAACAGCTTTTTAAAGTTTGCAGCCGAACGCAACAGTTACGATGAACAACTGCTTGAAATATTAAACAGCCAGCTGATTGAAAAAGGCAATTTTATTTTTGAACGAAGGCAACAATTTTTAAATGAATTCTTGCCTAAAGTTTTAGCCCAATACATGTTGATTGCTGAAAAAGATGACAAGCTTTCCCTTGCATATGAAAGCCAGTTAAACAATAACACGTTTGAAGAATTATTACACCAAAACCTGCAGCGTGATTTGTACCTGCAGCGCACCAGCATCGGCATTCATAAAGATGACATGGTGATTGAATTGCAGCAAACCGCTTTTAAAAACATAGCATCGCAGGGACAACGCAAGAGCCTGCTGTTCGCGCTTAAGCTGGCTGCTTTTGAAACGTTGAAAAATAAAAAAGGTTTTGCACCCATTCTTTTATTGGACGATGTGTTTGAAAAGCTTGATGAAAAGCGCATGCAAAACCTGTTGCAATATGTTTGCGTGGAAAGCGGAGCCCAGGTTTTTATAACCGATACACATAAAGAGAGGTTACAGCAATCTTTTGTGAAGATTGGTAAAGGTTATGATTTGATCGGATTATAAATTTGTAGTTTCCGAAGCAGGAAAGAACGATTCAAGAATATTATACAATGAAAAAATTATTGTTTTTGCTCATAGGGTTCAGCTCGTTGCTCACAACTGCAGTAAATGCACAGCAAACGAAAACATTTACACATGCTGATACATTACGCGGCAGCATTACTCCTGAGCGGGCATGGTGGGATGTGCTGAAGTATGATATAACTGTAAAGCCGGATTATGAGGCCAAAGCGATTCAGGGTGCCACAACCATTACGTTCAAAGCAATTGGAAACAACAATAAAATGCAGATTGATCTTCAGCAACCCTTGGAAATTGACAGCTTTTCGGTGAATGGTGTAATGCAGGATAAAAATGCTTTTGAGCATAATGAAACAGCTTTAAACGTTTGGTATTTACATGTTCAACCAATGCCTGCCAACTCAACTCAAAAAGTTACCATTTACTATCACGGCAAACCGCGTGAAGCTGTTCGCCCGCCCTGGGATGGCGGCTGGATATGGAAGAAAGATAAACTTGGGCGACCGTGGATGAGCGTTGCCTGCCAGGGCCTTGGCGCCAGCGTTTGGTATCCATGCAAAGACCACCAGAGCGATGAGCCTGACAATGGCGCTTCACTCACCATTGTTGCGCCTGATACTTTAGTCGCAGTTGGCAACGGCAGGCTTGCATCAACCCTAAAAAACAATAACGGCACATCTGTATGGAGATGGGAAGTAAAAAATCCTATCAACAACTATAACATCATTCCCTACATTGGTAAATATGTAAACTGGACTGATTCCTTGCATGGCGAAAAAGGCACACTTGATATGAGTTTCTGGGTGCTTGATTACAACCTTGATTCTGCCAAAGTACAGTTTCAGCAGGCCAAATCTGTTATACATGCTTTGGAATACTGGTGGGGCCCTTATCCTTTTTATGAAGACAGTTATAAGCTGGTTGAATCGCCGCATTTAGGCATGGAACATCAAAGCGCAGTGGCCTATGGCAATCATTTTCGCAACGGTTATCTTGGCACAGATTTAAGCGGCAGCGGCTGGGGTTTGAAATGGGATTTTATTATTGAACACGAAAGCAGCCATGAATGGTTTGGCAATAACATTACATCAAAAGACCTGGCAGATATGTGGATTCATGAAAGCTTTGCCAATTACAGTGAAACTTTATACACGGAATATTTGTTTGGCAAAGAAGCCGGCAATGATTACAATTATGGCACCCGCAAAAAGATAGGGAACCATGAACCAATTATTGCACATTATAATGTGAATGAAGAAGGCAGCGGCGACATGTATTATAAAGGCGGCAATATGCTGCAAACTATTCGCCATTCCATAAACAACGATGCAAAATGGCGCAACATTTTACGCGGCCTCGGTAAAACATTTTATCATCAAACGGTTACGGCACAGCAAATAGAAAATTATATAAGCAACAATGCCGGTATAGATTTCAGTAAAGTGTTTGATCAATACCTGCGCAATACGCAAATACCGCAACTGAGTTATTATTATTCACCCGATAAAAAGAAAGTTTATTACCGTTGGGATAGCTGTATCACCGGCTTTGATCTTCAGCTTGTTTTATGGCATGATGATAAAAGCCTCCGCATAAAGCCAACTCAACAATGGAAAAGTTTAAGTGACACTGCCTTTTTTAATACAGCCTGGATTGAAAAGCATTATTATATAAAGCTGAAAGAAGTGCAGGCGCAGTAAAATCAGCTAATCTATTTTATCAACAACCAGGTCGCCGAAATGCAGGCCTTTATCTATTGCAGGATTGCCTTTATAATGAACCTGCGCGCTGCCAAAAGCAGTGATCTTAATCCTGTCTGAAACATTCAGTTTAAAATCGGCTTCGCCATAAGCAATTACACGGCTGGTGTTGCCATTAATAGCAAGGCTATTTATTTTGCCTTCGCCATAACAGGTATATTTCTGGTTTTTAACCGTGCCGGATTTTATATGCAGCGAACCATCGCCATACATAATACTTGAAAGCTCGTTTGCATTCATTTCTTTAAAGGTAACATCGGGCTCGCCATACATTCTCAACACAAACAAATCGCTTTCAACCGGCCCTGCACACAGTATGGTTTCCTCACCGCGAACAGAAAGCGCTTCCAGCGTTTTATAGGTTATAGTAGCCGTTACGGATGTTTTAGGATACAATGAATAGGTTTCCGTATATCCATCTTTATATTCCTTTTCATTCTTCGGAAAATCTTTGGCGCCATCCAGGTAAATACGAAGTGTATTGTTATCTACCTCAATATGCAGCTTGTTTTCATCCACCTGTATATCATCAATCTTTACACTTTCTTCATTACCCTGCACTAATGAAACCTGTATATAAGGGCTTATAATAACTTTACTGAAATGGCTGACTTTTTTTGTTTGCGCAATAACCGTACTGGCTATAAGCAATAACAATGCTGAAAGAAAAGCTTTAACTAAGTTCATGATTATTTTTTTCAATAATGTAAACGGATTACCTGTTTATTTGTTACACGTAACGCAGAATATTTGATGCATTAATTCAGGGTTACAAGCTGTGAGCGCTGAGCCACGAGCTGCGAGCCCCGATTACTCATCGTTCATAACCCAGTTCCTTATTCCGTTCTCAAACTCTTTACGGGGTTGGCGATTGCTGCTTTTATTGATTGAAAACTGATAGTAATTATCGCAATTAAAACGGTAGAAAATCCTGCAATTATAAATATACCCGCACCAATATCTATTCTGTATGCATAGCCTTGCAACCATTGATGCATCGCCCAATACGCAACCGGAACAGCGATAATGAATGCAATTATAACAAGCGTTAAAAACTCTTTCGATACCAGCAGCAAAACATTTTGTACAGATGCGCCCAGCACTTTTCTTATACCGATCTCTTTTGTGCGCTGTTCAATTACAAAGGCTGATAAACCAAATAAACCAAGCCCTGCAATGATGATAGCAATAACGGCAAATGCAGAAAATATTTGCTGCGTTCTTAATTCACTTGCATACAGGGAGGCAAAATTATCATCAAGGAAAGTATAGCTTAAAGGGCCTTGCGGATTAAACGCATTCCATTTTGTTTTGAGATTATTTAAAAAACCTGGAATATCATTCGTTTTTATTTTAATGATAAGCCCGCCGTAATTATTGCCAAGCATCATCATTAAAGGCGCAATTTTTTGCTTAGCTGATGTGTAGTTAAAATCTTTTATTACACCAATAACTTTAAATGCTTTCTGTCCTGAACGCACAATCGTTTTTCCAACAGGATCTATTTTATTCCAGCCCAATTCATTCACAGCCGCTTCGTTAATAACAACAACTTGTGAATCTGTAGAAAAAGCTTTTGAGAAAAATCTTCCCTGCTTCATTTGTATGCCCAATGTTTTCAAATAATCATAATCAACATGATAAATATTCATGTGGATTTCTGCGCCATTGCCGTTCTCATTTACAGGATGCACCTGCGTTCCATCCATCATATCACTTCCCGGAACATATCTTGAAATGCTTGCTGCAACCACACGGCCATCCTGTAAAACCTGCTGCCTGAATGCATCCTGGTTATTACCCATCAATCTTCCGTCAGGCAGCAATAAAACCTGCTCTTTATCATAACCAAGCTTTTTGTTTTGCATATAATTTAATTGCTGGTAAACAATTATAGTGGCAATTATCAATGCAGTTGAAACAAAAAACTGGAACACGATGAGGCTGCTTCGTAAAATATTTTTTTGTTTACCAGTACCTGCTGAGCCTTTTAAAACCTTAACAGGATTAAACGACGATAAAAAGAAGGACGGATAAACGCCTGCAACAACGCCCACAAAAAACACCAGGATAAACATGAAGGCTATGGCCTTATAATTAAAAAAAGAGCTGACAGTTATTTGCTTACCAGAAAGCTGGTTGAAATAAGGAAGTAATAAAATAATAAAGCCAGCAGCAAGTAACATAGCACAAAAACTCATTAATACAGATTCGGACAAAAACTGTTTTATTAATTGAATTTTTCCTGAACCCATTACTTTTCTTATGCCAACTTCTTTTGCTCTTTTTACAGAACGCGCTATAGAAAGATTGGTAAAGTTTACGCAGGCCAGCAATAAGATGAAGAGCGCCAGTGCAGAAAAAATATAAACATATTGAATGTCGCCATTGGGTTCCAGTTCATATTTGGTATGGGAATATAAATGTATATCAGTAACAGGTTGTAGTGTAAAAACAAAAGTGTTCACAGATTTTTGCGCTTCGGCCAGGCTAATACCCATATCCCGCTGCACTTCTGGTACAATGTATTTAGCAACAAGCTGCGGAAATTTTGCTTCCAGCTTTTTTGGGTCGGCATTTTTATTGAGCAATAAATAAGTGAACATGCCAAGGTTGCTCCAGGTGGGGTTTGTTACATGCCATGTAGAAATGCTTATCAGCGCATCAAAATGAAAATGTGAATTGGATGGCATTTTATCGAATACGCCGGCTATTTTATACACCGCATCATGCAAACCAATTACAATTGATTTGCCCAGCGCATCTGCATTGCCAAAATATTTCTTTGCGAATGCTTTTGAAATAACAACACTGTTTGGCTGAACCAGCGCTTCTTTATCACTTCCTTCCGTTAAAGGAATAGAAAACATCTGCAGGAAATTACTATCTGCAAAAGCAAGTTTATCTTCTTTAAATTGATTATCATCGTACTTTACAAAATCTTTTGCCGGCGTCATTCTTGCAAAAGATTTTATTTCAGGAAAAGCATTTCTCATCCCTTCACCCACAGCAAAATCAACATTGGGATAAACAGCCACATCGCCATTGCCTGTAACATTTAAGTTAACACGATAAATATTGTTTGCATCTGCAGCATACCTGTCATAACTCAATTCATCATATACAAATACTGTTATGAGCACAAAGCAGGTTAAGCCAATGGCCAACCCAAAAATATTAATGAATGAAAAAGCTTTGTTCTTTGTAAAATTCCGCAAAGCGGTTTTGAGATAATTTTTAAACATAAAAGGTGTTTTTTAGCTACAGGCTGTGAGCTTTAAGCCGCGAACTTCAAGCCTGTAACAACACGTTATTCAATTTATCATTGTTTTACTTATTATTCATTACTGATCATTCACAACTCACTTATTCGCTTCGCAATGCTTTAACCGGATTGGCAGAAGCGGCCCGCACGCCCTGCACGCCAACGGTTATTATTGATATAAATAAAACAGATAATCCAGCCAATATAAATACCCAGAATGAAAGCGAAGTATGATAATCAAACTTATTCAGCCAGTTATTCATGGCCCACCAGGATACGGGCGTTGCAACGAGGAATGAGATCAATACCAGCAATAAAAATTCTTTTGACAACAAAGCGGTAAGTCCCCACACCCTTGCCCCCAACACCTTTCTAACACCTATTTCTTTTGTACGCTGTTCGGCAGCAAATGCAGACAACCCTAATAAACCCAGGCAGGAAAGAAAAATAGCCAACCCGCCAAAAATATTAGCTATAGCACCCAGTACCTGTTCATTCTCATATTTTTTGGCCACATTATCTGCTACAAAAGCAATGTCTGGTGGAAAAGCAGGATTTAATTGTTTCAATTCAGCCCGCATTTTTTCCAAAGCAGCAGTAATATTATTTGCGGGGTTCAGCCTTAACGAAAGATATTGGGGAGACGTTGAATAGAATACAATCATCGGGTTTACTTTATAATAAAGCGAGCCTTTTGTAATATCTTTAAATACGCCAACAACAGTGTATTCTGTTCCATCACCATCGGTAAGCACAGTGCCAACCGGCGACTTTAATTTCATCACCTGCATAGCCGTTTCGCTGATGAGGACATTGGTGCCCGTTGTATCTGAAGGATAGCTCCTGGAAAAGTCGCGGCCCTGTATAAATGCTGTACCAAAAGTTTTCTGAAAATCGTATCCTGCGCTCAGAAAATCAATTAATACTTTTTCATTTTCCCGTTTGCCCGGCCAATTAAAACCCCACCCGTTATTACCGCCCTGCGTTATGCTCATGCTGGTACCGGTAGCCGCCGTAATTATATTTTGCCTGTACAGGTTGTTAAGTAATACATCCTTATGCTTGCCAAGTTCGCCTTCCATCTTTATCTCCACCAGGTTATTTTTATCGTACCCAAGCGGTTTATTACGGATATAATTAACCTGTTTATAAATACAAAAAGTAGCCACCATGAGAAACATGGCTGTAGAGAACTGCAACACCACTGTAGCCTTTCTTACGGTTACGGCAGATCTTCCGTTTGAAACTATCCCCTTTAATACCTTAACAGGTTTAAATGAAGAAAGATAAAATGCGGGATAAGAGCCGGCAACCAGGCCTGTAAATATTCCTATGATGGTAATACCCGCCCAAAACCGGCTATCGGAAAAAGGTGATGCAATATTTATTTTTAAAAGTGTATTAAAATAAGGAAGGCTTAGAGAAAGCAACAGCAGTGAGAGCAGCAGCGCAAAAAAAGTAACCAGGTACGATTCCGCAAGGAAACGCAATATAAGCGAGCCTCTTTCAGAACCTATGGCTTTAAGAATACCAACTTCCCTTGCCCTCTTTTGAGACCTTGCAGTGCTAAGGTTCATAAAGTTAATACAGGCTATTAACAGAATAGCTATTGCAAGCCCTATAAATAACCGCACCTGGCTGATAGCGCCGGAACCAGTAGGCTTACCGTTTTCAAACTCTCGGTATAAATGATTTTTGGAAAGCGGGAAAAGAAATGCTTCTGCCTTATAACCGTCCTGATGGGCCATTATCATTTTCCGCACAAGGCCATCAGCCCGTTTAAAATCTTTCTCTGTGTTTAGCTGTACATACGTATCAGTAAAGTTGGAACCCCAGCCGCTGTTTTTTATCCAGGGTTGTTCGTTTTCCAGCACGTGCCAGGGCATCACATATTCAAACTGAAAATCGGAATTGGCATAAGGATCGGCTACTACAGCAGATACAACGAGCGGCATAGAATCGTTGCGTATTACTATTTTACCCATAGGATTATCCTTGCCAAAAAGTTTTTGCGCAAAGCTTTCCGTAATAACAATATTGTCGGGTTTGCTTAAGGCTGTCTTTGCATTTCCATACAAAAAAGCGAAACGGAACATTTCAAAAAAAGCGCTGTCGGTATGAAGGCCATTGCCACGGAAAATATTGTCTTTATAGCGCATTAAGCCGCCGGCAAAATAGGAAACAGAACGCACCGCTCTTTTTACGCCTGGTATTTCTTCTTTAATGGCGCCGGCAAGCGGGCCAGGCGATACCTGGTAAGTAAACACATTGTTTTCGGCAAACTGGTTGCTTTCTGTAACATAGATGTTTTCAATATCATCAAACTGCTTATTCCAGCCAAAATGATAGTTGGCATACAGCAACAATAAAACGCAACTCGTTAATCCAATACCTAAGCCAAGAATATTCACTATGGAAAAACCTTTATTTTTCATCAGGTTCCGCCATGCAGTTTTTAAATAGTTTTTAAACATAGAAAGTATTTTTAGCTACAAGCCTGTAACATTATGCTATTTAATTTATCATTATTTTACTCATCACTCATTCCATCATTGATGATTCATTATTTACCTCATCATTCCATTCTCAAACTCTTCACAGGATTGGCGATTGCTGCCTTTATTGCCTGGAAGCTTACGGTTATTAATGCAATCAACATAATTACTATAACTGCTACAGCGAACATCCACCATGACATATTTATTCTATAAGCGAAATCCTGCAGCCATTTACTCATTGCCCAATAAGCCAGCGGCGTGGCAATTACAGTCGCCATAATCACCAATTTCAAAAAATCTTTACTGATCAATTGTACAACGCTGCCAACACCTGCACCAAGCACTTTTCTGATGCCGATTTCTTTGGTCTTTACCTGCGCCGTATAAGTGGCTAATCCAAACAAACCCAGACATGAAATAAAAATAGCTATCGCTGCAAAAGTTGTAAACAGCGTGCCTGTACGCTGTTGCGATTGATAATGCGATTCGAAGGCCTTATCAAGAAAATCGTAAGAGAAGGGTGCATTGCTTGCATATTTTTTATATTGTGATGCTACGGCTTTTATGGCGGCCTGTGCGCTGGCGCCTGTTGTGCGTACGTATAAAATGTTTTTTAACCCGGACGTTCTTATGATCAAAGGCGCAACAGGATCTTTCAGCGATTTGAAATTAAAATCTTTTACTACACCTACTATTTCTCCATCAGCAGTGCCGTAGCCAATTTTGGTTCCGACGTAAGGAGGTTTTAAACCCATAGCTTTAACAGCGGTTTCATTCAAAATATATTTATCATCGTCAGAAGGCGTTCCCGTAAAATTTGTTCCTGCAATAAACTCGTACTTCATCGTAGGTATGAAGTTTTTATCTGCCTGCACGCGCCAAAGCAAAAACGGAATATTATCTTTTTTTCCATCCCAAATAATATCCCCTGAAACCTCTGTTACATTTGTAATGTCTCTTGTGCCGCTAAATGAAACATTTAATATGCTCTTTTGCAATAGCAATTCATTCTCTATTGCATCAGCATTTTTCGTCGCTTCTTTGGGGAATGAAACAGTAAAAACATAGTTCTTATCATAACCCAAATCTTTATTGCTTATATATTTCATTTGCTTTCCCATTACAATTGTGCCGACTAACAATATGAACGAGATGGCAAATTGAAGAACGACCAATGATTTTCTGAATGAAGAAGTTTTAATACCCAAAAAACTTTTATCACGCACCGCGCCTAATGGATTGAACGATGATAATAACATAGCAGGATAAATGCCGGAAATAAGTATCGTTCCTAAGAGAACGAAAAACCAAATTTCCATCATCGAAAAGTTAGACAGGGAAAGAATTAATTGTTCGCCTGTAATGCTATCATACAATGGCTTCAATAAAACAATTAAAGCAATTGCGATGATAATTGCAAACATGAATGTCAATACGGTTTCAGTTATGAATTGCAAAAACAATTGCCTTCTTTTTGCGCCAATGATCTTTTTTATACTTATCTCTTTAATTCTTGTAAGTGCCCGGGCGGTAGAAAGGTTTACATAATTAATGCTTGCAATAATCAATATTAATATGGCAACAAGCGCCATTATTCTTACCATTTGCAATGCGGAATTATCGCCGTCAATTCCTGTAAGATGAATGTCTCCTAAGTTTTGCAATTGAAAAGTTGTTGCAGCCTGACCATTTTTCATTGCATTAAATAAATGTGTAAGTTTTGTTTCAATAGTTGAAGTATTGGCATTTGGGTTTAGCAGAAGGAATGTTCTAAAACTATAATCGTTTACATCTTCATCTATTGTTTTCCAACCATGACTGCCGCCATGAGCTGTGAACTGCTGCGCATAAAAATCTACCGGGAAGATAGCATCGTATTGTAAAGAAGAGTTACGGGGAAAGTCTTGCAACACGGCGGTTACTGTAAAGCTATTTTTATCAAACTGCACAATTTTGCCAATAGCATCATCTGTACCAAATAATTTTTTTGCCGTTGATTGTGTGAGTGCAACAGAATATGAATTTGGTAAAAAAGCATTGCGGTTACCATGCAATAATTTGTAGTTGAAGAAGTTTAAAAAATTACTTTCCGCATAAACAATATTGTTATTGTCAAATGTTTTTGTCTGATCAATATTGGATAACACTTTATCAGACAGCGTGGGATTTTCATTTTCACTTACCAATCTTAAAGCTGCAATTACACCGGGAATTTTTTGTGACATAATAGCTAATGGTCCGGGCGCTCCCTGCCAGGCAAGTGATTTACTTTCTAAAGTAATGTGCGAATTTAACTGGTAGATATTTTTATATTGCCGGTTAAATGTATCGTAGCTATATTCATTTTGCACCCAGAGCAGCAGCATAATTCCCGTTGCCAATCCCACAGCCAGCCCGCATACGTTTATGACACTGTAAAATTTACTGGCTTTTAAATTTCGCCACGCGGTTTTAAAATAAATTTTTATCATGTCTGTTGTTTGAGCTAATAGCTATTTGTTATTCCGTTCTCAAACTCTTTACCGGGTTTGCGATTGCTGCTTTTATTGCCTGGAAGCTTACGGTTATTAATGTTACCATCAACGCACCAACACAGGACACGATAAATATCCACCAGCTTATATCGGTTTTATAATTGTAATGCTCTAACCAGCCGGCCAAATAATACCAGGCAAGCGGAATGGCAATTAAACATGAAATGCCCACCAGCAATGCAAATTCTCTGGAAAGCATCTGCCATAAATTAAACACGGAAGCACCCAGCACCTTGCGCACGCCAATTTCTTTCTTGCGTTGTTCTGCCACAAAAGAGGCCAGCCCAAATAATCCAAGACAGGAAATGAATATGGCAAGAATGGTAAAGAAAGTAGCCAGCCTGCCAACGCGCTGTTCATCGGCAAACTTCTTGGCATATTCTTCATCATTGAATGTGTAATCGAAAGGAGAAGACGGGTTGTATTTTTTAAACACCGCTTCAATTTTGCCAAGCGCATCTTTTACGCCAACTCCGGGTTTTATTTTCACGGAGATCACATTTGCCCAGTTGGGATCATACAGGAAAACAGTTGGTGTAACAGGCTGGTAAGGCGACTCCATTACCATATCTTTTATCACACCCACCACCGTATAATTCCGGTCGTCAAACTGGATGGTTTGACCAACAATATCGCGTTTCATATTGATCTGTTTAACGGCTGCTTCATTCAGTATCATACCGAGGCTGTCTGTTGCAAAATCTTTGGAGAAATCGCGGCCTTCTTTTATTTGCCAGCCAATGGTTTTTCCAAAATCAACGGTTACGGCAATGGTTCCAAAAGAAGGTAGCGT
>JAEWBD010000118.1 GCA_023391315.1 Bacteroidota bacterium
TATCAGCACCCAGGCCTACCTCCTTCAGCATATCATGCGCCCTTTCTTTTACTTCAGCTTCAACAACGCCATTCAGCCTTGCGATATAGAGCAGGTTTTCCAGCGCCGTCATGCCATCATAAAAGCCCACACTATCCGGCATATAACCCACCTTTCGTTTAACGGCAATTGGGTTGGCGGTGGCATTATAACCGCAAACGTAAGCGGTGCCGGCAGTAGGTTCTGCAAGCCCCATCATCATTAATATGGCTGTGGTTTTGCCAGCACCATTCGGGCCGAGCAGTCCGAATATTTCGCCTTTGCTTATCCCGAGATTAAGATCATCAACTGCTTTGAGATTACCATAGCATTTGGTTAATCCCTGCAACTGTATTACAGCATTTTCCATAATCTTATCTCCTTCCGTATTTGCGAATGAGGCGGTATACAAGGAATACAGCCAGCAGGATCACTATAATGCCAATCCAGCCGGAGAGTATGGAAGTTTTAACCGTCATCCGGAAGGTGGCATCGGAACTGGCATTACTGTTTTTAGCAGTGAATACAGTTACATAATCACCGGCAATGGTTTTATCAGGCACTGTTAAGGTTGCCGTTACATCAGCCGTTTTACCGGGCTCTACTTGTGCTATTTTGGAAGGCTCAAAGTTCGCCTGCCATTTGGCAGGTGTTTGTGCCGAAAGATTAATTTCTTTTAAAGGAATGGTGCCGGTATTCGTTACCACAAGATGAATTTCTCTTTTACTGCCTTCGGTTATATCATCGCTTAAAAGCCCGGTTGGAGTTGAAAGATTGATGCCATAAGCGCCTTTTACCACCGCCTGCAGGTTTAGCCGCAGCGTATCTTTTGAAGAGATGGCCATCACCGGTATATTGTACCTGGCAGGCTTTGCCACCTGGCTGGCATTTATTTCAATACTTATATCCTGCGTTTTGCCGGCATCAACACTTACAGAGGATACCTGGCTGCCCATAGTGCGGAATGCAATGAGCCACCCCTCGGGCACCTGCGCATATAAATCGTATATGCGTGTTTCCGGAGAACCATTGTGCAGGTTTGCGTTGTAACGGAATGTTTCACTAACGGCCGCCTCAGTATTTATAAGGTTTGAAGTGAACGAAGATGGCGCTGAAGCACCCGCGGTTGTTTGTGCTAAAGAAGACTGTGAGATACATAAGCCTGCAAGGAGAAAAGCAAACAGGAGCAGGCTGTAAGGGCGCATACCGCGCCGGCTGATAATTGTAGATTCTGCGAACATACCTTAATAAATAAAAATTATTATGATTGAAATAATAGCTTCATTTATTATATAAGCAGCTTTTACGTTATAAAGGCAAAAGCGGTTTATTACAGCAGTGTTTGCAATTTTGTGCCGCCAAGGTAATAAAGCAGGGATATTAAAAAAATGTGCGGCTGATAGTTTTAAGAAAATTTTTAATGATTAAAACAACGGCCTCAGCACAACTATTTTAAAAACAGCGAAGTCAATAGGGATTTAGTTACTGCTTCCGTTATCAAAGCTTAACACCAGCTTTTGATTATATGGTTGTATAAGAAAAGTTTTATCACTTTTATCTTTTTCAAAGCTGCCCTGTTCCGCCAGCAGTTTATAATTGGTGCCTTCAAATGCTGCACTTATATGTTTTGGGCTGATGTCTGTAAAAGGCAATATTTTATTTTCCGCAGCTTTAAAATCGAGATACCATTTAAGCGATGTGTTATACATTAATGATACCTGGATTTTATCTTCTGTAAACACAAACTGTAAACTGCCGCTTGCATTTTTTAAAGGCCATGAAACGGTAAGTACACCTTTAACTTTATCTGATACGATTGGATCACCTCCGGTGAGATCGGTTTCCTTTCCATTAATAATTGCCCTGAAACGCAGGCCTGCAAAAAAATCATGGCTGCTCCATAAATAACCATCCAGTAATGGTAATGTAAAGAAAGTGCATTCATTACTTGTGGCTACTTCCGTTTCATATTTCGATGCAAGGTTTTCATTAAACAAATGTATATCGCGGAAACGCAGGTGGCCGCTATCCCACAATAAATTGGCACGATAAAAACGGCTGTTGAACCAAACCGTTTTTTTGTTACCGCCAGGCAGGTCTTCAATAGCAGTAACAGATGTTGGCGGTGTGAGCTTAAACTGTTCTTTAAACCATTTGCCGGATGCTGCGAGCGTTTCAACCTTTACTTTTTTCTCATCACGCAAACGTTCAATTAAAGGAAATTGCAGTTCAAGGCCTTTTGACATGGCAGGCCATGTAAAAGAATTTTCCTGCCCCGCCTGTGTATAAGCAAAGGCCATGGAAGCGCCGTTTACAAATTGCTGAAAGAACCAATGCACCCATGCAGTATCGCCGCCCGCAGCCGGATATACGGGTTCTAATGTAACCACACCCTGCCGTTCATTTTCTAAACCATTATCATACTGGCGAATGGGGTCGCTGCCGAGCATTCTGAAAACAGGTACCGGTATTTGTTTATCAGCGTGCTGCGCAGGCATATAAGCATTGTGTTTGCTGGGATAATATGCCTGGTTCCAGTAACCACCCCATAAGGTGTATCCATCTGTACCATATTGATCCTTGCAATTGGCAGAAGCAACAATGTGGTATCTTTCATACATATAATTCAAACTATGTGCATCAATAAACCACGAAGCAACCGATTGCGGATAATATCCAAATACTGACCTGAAATCTTTCATGTATCTATCCACCAGTTTCTCTCTTTCCTGCGGCGTATAACCGGTTGAAAAACCAACATCAGCATGCCAGTCCCACGGGTAACGGCCACGCCATTTCATACCTGCATTTTCAACAAGCGGTTGTGGTATTTCCCACCATGCGCCAATTTCAAAACTATCTTTTGGAAGCGCTTTTAAAAGTTTTTGATAACGCGCATCCATTAATGCATCATACTGCAGCAGAAAAGTGCCACCAAGATGATGTTTGCGCATTAATTCTATTTGCTTCACCACAGTTTGATACAATACATCTTCTGTGATGGCTGAATCTCTTGGTTCAAGCAAACGGATGAAATTAATGATGTTAACAATGCGTGGTGGCTGCGTTGTTCCTTTAAAAAAGAAAAATAATACACCAGCGCAGACAAATATTTTTTTCATTGACAAAAAACGTTTCAGCATCTTTTAAATTTATATTTATTCAGGCCGGAAACCTATGAAATGTAAACACAGTTTTAATTTAAAATTAAATCAATACCGGCAATCACTTTTGGGTTTGCTTTTTGTACAGATACACTATTCTTAATCATAAATTTTAAGCTATGTCATTATTAACAGGTAAAGTGGCCATCGTATCCGGCGCAGGCTCAGGCATTGGCAAGGCCATTGCTGAAGCCTACGCAAAAGAAGGCGCTAAAGTTATTGTTTCTGATATTAACGAAACACATGGGCAGGCAGTTACTGACGCCATTATAGAGAATGGCGGCGAAGACTTTTTTGTGAAAGCAGATTCGTCGAAAGCGGCAGATAATAAAAAGCTGGTGGAAGATACTGTGGCTAAATATGGCCGGCTTGATATTGCCTGTAATAATGCCGGTATAGGCGGCCCCGCCGCACCAACAGGCGCGTATGAAATTGAAGGATGGGATAAAGTGATTGCCATTAACCTGAGCGGTGTATTTTATGGCTGCCGTTACCAGATTGAACAGATGCTGAAAAACGGCGGAGGCAGCATTGTTAATATGGCTTCCATACATGGCCTGGTTGCTGCGCCGGGCAACTGTGCTTATACTGCTGCCAAACATGGAGTGGTGGGGCTTACCAAAAATATTGCGGCTGAATACGGGCAGCAAAATATTCGTTGTAATGCAGTTGGGCCGGGCTATATAAAAACACCTTTACTTGAAAATAACCTGGATGATGCCACGATGAAGGCAATAGCGGCAAAAGCCACGATGAACAGGTTAGGTACCGTAGAAGAGATTGCAGACCTTGTAGTTTTCCTAAGCTCAGACAAATCGTCTTTTACTACAGGCAGCTATATTATTGCTGATGGCGGGTATACTACTATTTAGTATTAATAATGTTTAATAAGGTGCTTATTTATTACGCTAATGAATTGTTAGCGATCAACAGGAAAATAATCAGCGGGCACTTAATTATGCTTCAATAAAATAATTATTGAAACATATAAACAACTGCTGATATCAAAACAATATTCATCTGAAAAGATAACAATAGCTGATAAACAAAAACTGCGAAGCTTTTACACTTCGCAGTTTATATATTTTGTTAGCAAGCAAAAATTATTTCTTGATATTATCATTAACAATCTTAGCTAAGTCAAACATAGAAACCTGGTCTTTACCAAATAAAGGTTTCAGTTTTGCATCTGCATTAATCATACGTTTGTTCTTCGCGTCCTGCAGGTTATTCTTCTTAATATAATCCCATATTTTCTTTACGATTTCCGTACGGGGTGCTGCCTTATCGCCAATTACTGCAGCCAGTTTTTCATTGGGTGCAAGTGGCGTCATAAAAGCTGCATTTGGTTTTCTTGCTGCTTTTTTTGCTGCTTTTTTTGGAGCAGCCTTTTTTGCTGTTGCCATGTGTTTAAATTTAAAGAGTTATTATTTTTTTAATTAAAACCTTATTTATAAAGGTTTTCAAGGGAGAAAGATACATATACTGAAATGAATTAACCTAATAAATACGTACAATTAATTCACATTATTATTTTACTGATGAATAAGTTTTGAGAGGAGAAACTGAAGATGGACAACAGGGTGCCATGGCAAGTAACCGCATTCATAATTCATCGTGTATCATCGGTCATTTTATGACGTACGTTTTTCTATCAATGCCGATTCCTTTTAATGTGATCGATTTCCATTGTTTTGGCAAAGCCGTCTTTATCTGAACAATACCAGACGGCGTAATATCCAAACCGCCAAAACCCATTAAAACAGCCTGCAAAATGCCGCCTGCGCCGGTGGCAAAATAAGGATTGGTACCGCCTTTTGTTTCAGCAATTACCCTGAAGGGCGGGTTGAGATTTGGCTCATAAGCGTCTTTAAACCAATGATATGCCTTTTCTCCATTGCCTAATCTTGCATACAGCAAAGCAAATATTCCCTGCGTCATAGCAGGCGTTCCTTCATCGGGCACACGGGTTGAATAATATGCAAGATCTTTACTAACCTGCGCTGTATCTGTAATCGTTTTTAGAGGATATGCCAGCAGGTTTGCATCAGCCTGTTTAATGCCTTCACCTTTATATTGTGCATGCTCCTGCGTAACGCCATTTGGCATTTTTAAGATGGGGATATTGTCTGCAACGGTTTGCCAGTCTGTATTCCATTTCAACCCTAAAATGTTGGCAGCAGCAATCGCTGCTTTTAAATTGGCGATGGCCGCCGCATTGGTAAATGCATTGTTATCCACATTCTCGGCCCATTCATCGGCAGCTACAACATTCTTTATATCGTATTGATGCGGGCCATTTCTTTCCACACGGCTTGCCCAGAAATCTGCTGTGAATGTAAGCATAGGCCAGCCTGTTGACCGCAACCATGCCGTATCTTGTGTAACACAGAAATAATTCCATGCGGCCAGTGCCACATCTGCTGTTATGTGATGTTCAAAAGGGCCGCTTAAAGCCCACACCGGCGTTTCTTCAACACCTGTTTCGGCGCTTTCCCAGGGATACATAGCGCCTTTATAACCATGCGAGAAAGCATTGCGTTTTGCTGCTTCCAGCCGTTCATAACGGTATTCAACCATATTCTTTGCCAGTTCAGGATGCATAACCAGCAAAGCGGGAAACATCCATAAATCTGCATCCCAGAATACATGGCCATTATAACCCAAACCGCTTAAACCCATCGGTGATAAGGAATAGTTTGTTCCCGCTCTTGAGAAAGCATATAAATGATATAGCATGCTGTGCACGTCCTGCTGCGACTGCGCATCGCCATCAATAATTATATCACTCGTCCATAAGCTATCCCAGGCTTTGTTATGAAAATTCATTAATCTTTCTTTTCCTTCAAGCTTTGCAAACAGGGTCATGCGTTCTGCTTCATTCAACGGGTCGGTATGTTGGGCAGATGTTATAGATGAACCTGCAATAGAGTATGTATACGTTGTTCCGGTTTTAATGGTTTTGGAAAATTTCATCAGGTGCATATTGTTATCCCACATTTCATGAATCACTTTTGGCTCGCTGCCATGCGGCTCATCAAATAAAAAGGTATTGGATGCACACATCAGCAATTTACCTGTTGGTGATTTTGCCTGCGATGTAAGCAATGAAATGGTTACATGCGGCCGGTCGATTTCATTATAATAATTTTCTACATCGCGCAAGGCATCCGGCGCTTCCATTACGCTGGCGGCTGTTATATGAATATCTTTTTTTGCCGTGATGCTGATGTTGCTCAAAACGGTATAAGGCAATTGCCTCAATGCATAATACGTGTATTGAACAGAAGCTTTATCAGTATAATCGAAAGTTGTGGTGAATGCGGCATGCTGCATATCGAGCTGTTGTTTAAAATTGGAAACGGATTTTGCATCAAGCCTTTTACCATCTATTTCCAGGTACATATTCAACAAATTAAAACTGCGCAGGAAATTGCTCACACGCCCACGTCCATATAAATCATAAGCGCCAGCCAGCACCACATCTTTTACTTTAAAAGGTTCGGGCGATGATACAATACCGATCATGCCATTGGCTACCGTAATACCGTAATAATTCGATGGATCAATTTTATCTGCTTTGATTATCCAGGGATCTTGTGAGAAGGTAAGCAGCGAAAGCTGAACAGTGGCTAATAGCACTATAATTTTCTTCATATAGCAAACAATGAACTGAACAATAATGTAAACTTACATTTCTATGGCTTATTAACCGGGTTTTTAAAATTAATAACCATTACGCTGTCGTTGTTCCTCGCTAAAATATACGCCTCTTTACCTCCTGCAAGCTTTAATGGCTCAATTGAACGCACCTGCCCTTTTACAATAAGGCCATTTATATTTTCAGCAATAAAATTCCCATTGCCTTTATTTATAAGAATCGTACCATAATCTGCATCGTAACGGCCCATTTGAATATTGTTGTCATAGTAATTTCCGCCCAATAAAATATCGGGCAGATTATCGCCATTGGCATTAACAATTGCAGCCGTTCTGTAAGTTGTTATCTGCGCCTGCCAGGGCATAGGCACAGGTTTGAAATTCATTTTACCATCGTTAATAAAAATTGTATTATCAAACCAGTTTGCCGTTAATGTATCAGCAGCTTTCATTTTATTTTCAGAGAATAAATCACTCAGCGATGCTTTTGCAAAATCACCCGCAAGCGGGTATTTCTTTTTTATAAAAGGCATTTGTTTTTGCAGTTCTTCTTTATTGGCAAAAGGCAACTCCCTGTTGGCAAGATAATAAGTGAGCACCTGCTCTCTGATACCGTTGTCATCAAAATCATTAATGTACAGGCGAACGGGTTGTTTGTCGCTTGCCTGCAGGCGGCTGTTTAAACCAAGGTTACCGGCAATCAAATCAATATCGCCATCATTGTCTATATCATAAGGCAATACAAAATTCCACCAGCCCTTTTTATCTGTTAAATATTTTTTAGTGAAATGCCCCTTATCATTTATAAAAGCAAGAATGCCATCCCATTCAAGCGAAACGATTAAATCTTTATCGCCATCTTTATCTATATCATACCAAACCGCATTGGTAACCATTCCGGCTTTTGATAAGTCTTTTGCATATTCAGCAGTAACATCTTTAAACTTGCCGGTACCATCATTCATTAATAAATAAGAAGGTGGCACAGCGCCATAATGAAAGGGAACGGCTCTTCCGCCAATAAATAAATCAATATAACCATCGTTATTAAAATCGTAAGGAATCACACAGGATTGGGTTGTATAGATGTTTACAAAAGCATCATGCCTGCGTGTTAAATTTCCTTTGCCATCATTGAGGTAAGCACGCGGTAAAAGTGTTGAATCTTTACCAAAAGCTTCATTGCCACCGCTTGCAACTATCAAATCAGAAAAGCCATCATTGTTTATATCAGCCCAGCAGGCACCTGCATCTTCATAAAGGCTATCCTTGTCCAGTGCAGGTTCATGCAGTTTCTCAAATTTACCGGAAGACTGTTGTACAAATACAGCAGGTCTTCCTTTTCTGGCCGCCCCGATAAACACATCATCAAGCCCATCACCATTTATGTCGCCTGTTGCAAGTGCCGGCCCTTCTGTTGATAACAAATGTGGCAATAATGATTCACGGTCAAACTCGCGGAAACTGTTTTCGGTGTGCTTATATTCCAGGTTTACCCGTTTTGTAATATCGTTTGCAGGCCATGTTGTTTTGGCGTTATACATATTTAGCATTGTATAATCAAATACCGGTAAACCAGCCTGATAATTTACAGTTATAATTTTGCCGGTATCGCTTTGCCAGTTTATTTTCTGGTATGAGTTATCCGGCCATACCACAATAACAGAATCTGTCTTTGTATTTCTTAAACCGATATGCACAGGAATCTCTGAACTGGATATAAAGCCATGTACAGGAAATTTTTCGTATGTCCTCACATTGCTTTGCGTAAATACAATCACTTTGGCGCCAACAGCATTTATATTTTCAGGCGCTCCTTTTAATTTTAATCCAATATAATCTTTATGACCATTACTGGTATTATTTTGATAAATAACTGCAGGCTCATCAATATTATTTACCACAATATCAAGATCGCCGTCATTATCAAAATCTGCATATATAGCGCCATTTGAGAATGAAGAAACGTTATTATTTACAGAAGTTGCGAGATCGGTAAATGCAAGCGAACCATCATTTTTATAAAACTTATTAGGGATTTTTATTTCAGGGATTTTTTTACTGAGGGAAAGGTCTTTTGAATTTGTATTATTCAACCTTATATCCATCTGTACCTGATCGCTGGCAACATAATTTATATAATCCAGATCATTTAAACGTTTGGGAATACCATTGGAAATAAAAAGATCTTTTAAACCATCATTATCAAAATCCATCCACAACGGCGCCCAACTCCAGTCCGTAGCCGCTATACCTGCATATAAACCAACTTCACTAAACATGCCATTGCCACGGTTATATTGAAGATTATTATGCGTGTATTGATAGCCATAGCCATAACTTACTTTCATATTGAAAATATCATAACCCGGGCCGCCATCCGAACGTTTTAGAATGTAAGGATTATCTGATAACATATCCATGCTTACAATTTCAGGGAGCCCGTCATTATTTGCATCAGCTACATCAACGCCCATTGTATATTCACTTGTATGCATGAGACTTACCGAATCCAGGTCACTAAAAGTGCCATCGTGGTTATTAATGTAGAGGTAATCTTTCTCATGAAAATCATTTCCTATAAAAATATCAGGCCATCCATCCAGGTTGATATCAGCAATTGAAATGCCTAACCCATAACCTAATATTGAACTATTGATGCCGGAGTATTCTGTAACATCTGTAAAATGCGCGCCATCATTCCTATACAACCGGTCGCCGGATACATCACTTTTTTTATGGATAGCTACGCTACGGAGATCGTACGAAGCACTTTGATGCACTGAATGATTTAACAGATACATGTCCAAATCCCCATCGCCATCGTAATCAAAAAAAGCAGCCTGCGTACTAAAGCCGGAAAAATTTAAACCATATTGTTTGGCTTCATCTTCATAAAAGGGAACGCCGTCTTTAATGCCTTTACAAATAAGAAACTGATTCTGGCTATGCAACACTTCATATTTGCCAACACGGCATATATAAAGATCAAGCAGGCCATCATTATTAATATCCACAACAGAAACTCCTGTGCTCCAGCCACCATCATCAGGAATGTGTGCCTGTTCCGTTGCATCTTTAAAATGCATATTCCCGGTATTGAGGAACAGCCTGTTCCTGCCCTGGTTGGATGTAAAAAAAATATCTGTCAAGCCATCATTATTAAAATCGCCGGCGGCCACCCCGGCGCCGTTATAGTAATACATGTAATGAAATACATTGAATTCATTGGTTGGCGTAAGCTTGTTGGTAAAATCAAGGCCGGTTGTTTTTGATGTAAGCGCTGTAAAAACAGCATCAGCGTTTGGTTTTTTATTACAACTGTAATTCGGTATAAAAAAAATAGTAATCAATACTATAAACAACACATGCTTATTAAATGAAAGCGCCCAATATTTCGTCTGCATATCAATTCGATAAATACAATTTCCTTTAATTGCAATCGTGTTTAAAAATAAAGATCAGTTTAACAATTTTAAATACCTGCAAATTGCTAAGCTATCTGTTTCTTTGAAATTATTTTTATAAAACACGTTGGCAAAATATGAAAAAAAAACTGGGGTGGGCTGCCGTTGCTTTATTCGTTATTTTTTTCATCATGTATCTTATTCCTAAAAGCATTTCAAAACAGGTAAACATCAATGCTAATTTTGATAACACATACAGGATACTCAGCAACCTGGCCGGCTGGAAAAAATGGAACCCGGCGGTAAAGCATTTATATGAAGATAGTTTGCTAACCGTTACATCTTCCGGTAATAAAAAGAACATAACATTCTCCCATAATAATGACAGTATTTCAATAAAAGAGATAAACCCACTTGCCTTTAATGTTGCCGGAAACATCCAGGCTGAAATATTCTCCTATAACTTCTCGCTTATTCCTTCACAAAGCACTTATGCAATAACGATAGAGCTGCATGAAAATACGAGGCTGCTTTATACGCTTTTCCCGTTTCTCCGGAAACCATCGGAAGGTGAAAAAGCATTAACGGCCCTGAAAAAATACCTTGAAAACAGCCTTAATATTTATGGCTATACCATCAATGCAGAAAAAGTAAGCAAAGACACCGTATTTGCAGTTATTGAAGCCGCAGAAGCAAAAGAAGATGTTTTTAAAGTCATGCAACAACGGTTTGACGTGCTTAGCAAGTATGTGCATGAAAATGGGCTTAAACAAAATGGCTTTTTCTCTATCTCTTATATCCCCCGCAATGATTCCGTATTTTTAATTACAGGTATTAAGGTAAATAAATTTGCAGCACCATCATTGCCGGTTCATTGCGTAAATGTTCCTAAAAATGCCAAAATGCTCACAGCGGTTTTTAATGGAAAATTTGCCGACAGGAATAAAATATTTACAGCATTTGAAAAATACCGCAGAGATCATTTTCTTGAGACTGTGGGTTCTCCAATTGAAAGTTATATTGATAACAAACTGCCTGTATCAGACAGCTCAACCGTGCAATTCAAATTATATTATCCTGTAAGGTAAAACGAAACACCGCTTATTTTGTTTTACTAAAAACCTGAACAGCATCGTTGTTACGGGCAACAAGTATATCATTGCCAAACGGCGTTTTTATTTGTTGTATATCGCGTACTTCCCCTCGTACAAACAAACCGGTTTCAGCAGGTTTCGTATAAGTAAATGTATGATCTGCATTTCCAAGCAGTGTGCAGCCAAAGCTTGCATCCCAACGGCCCAGTTCAGGTTTTAAACCATAAAAATTGCCACCGAGAAAAATGTCTTTATGTCCATCGTTATTAAAATCAGTAACCGTTATTGCAAACACCGGAGCAATCTGTGCCATCAATGGCAATGGTTGCATGGTGAAATTGCCTTTGCCATTGTTTAGAAAAATACAGCTTTGTTCCTGTACCACTTCCAGTTTTGTTGCAGCACCCAACTGCGCTTTTGTGAAAATATCTTCAACCTGTTTTCCTCCATAAGAACTAAAAGTGGGGAACCTTGCTTTTAATGAAGGCAACTGTGATAAAAGCTCGCCCAGTAAAATATACGGATAAGATTTACCGTCTGTTTTATAGTATGTGCAAATATTTTCTGACTGGCCGTTATTATCAAAATCGCTCGTGTACATAAGCGATGGGTTTGCGGTATCTGCTTTCCATTTGGAATTGATGCCACGATTGCCGGCAATAAAATCCAAATAACCATCATTGTTTATGTCGGCGACCGTTAAGCAATTCCACCATCCTGCAGATTTGGCTATTTGTTCTTGTACAATAAGCTGATTATTGATAAATTTTAAAATGGTTACAGGCATATAATCGCCCACAACAATCAATTCCTTTTTACCGTCATTATCAACATCAGCCCAATGTGCATCCGTTACCATACCAAGCTTTTGCAATGAAGGTGCAACCGATGCTGTAACATTGGTAAATTTTCCCTTACCATCGTTTCGTAATAAAATGCTGGCAGGAATAATACCATAAGCGCCGGGTATGCAGCGGCTGCCAATAAAAATATCACTATCCCCATCATTATCATAATCACCTGTGCGTGCACAAGATGCATTGATACTGATAAACGGCCAGCCACCCGCAGTATTTGTAAAATTTCCTTTGCCATCGTTTATATACAGCCGGGTTAAAAGATTCAAAGAACCCTGACGTTCCTCGTTGCCGCCGGAAGCAATCACCAGGTCCATATCGCCATCATTATCGGCATCGAAAAATTCAGCGCCCACATCTTCCATGTCTTTGCTTTGTTCAAAAACATATTGCCTTTTACGTACGAATTGTCCGCCAGGTTGTTGTATAAAAAGCTTTGCCGTATCATTTTTGGCACTGCCCATAAAGAAATCCGCAAGGCCATCCCCATTTACATCGGCCACATCCAATTTAGGGCCTTCTGCAGATATCATTTTGGGAATGAGCCTCTGTTCATTAAAATCAATAAAGGCATTTTCTTTATGAAGAGAATCTCCTTTGATAATTGAAGATGCAATGTTTTTATACCATGTATTTTTTGGAATATCTTTTATGATCAGCGGCTCATTAGCCTGGTTTTGATACAGCATGAGTGTTGTATCTGTTTTTATGTTATACAGGGTCTGCGTTATCATATCGGGCCACCAAATAATCAGAGAATCTATCGTAACCATCTGCCCGGTTCCAAAATTTAATACAGGTTCTACAGAACTTTGAAACCCTCTTGCAGGTATTTGTTGAGCCGTTTGTTTTATGCCTTTAGTATAAATGGTAACCCGTGCACCAACGCCAAATGTATTGGGTGCATTGCCGGTTAGTTTTATTTTTAAATAATGCGCTTTATGTTTTTCGGAAGTGGTATTCTTATAAACAAAAGCTTCCATATTCTCGTTGTTTATAACCAGGTCTAAGTCGCCATCTCCATCCAGGTCGCCGTAAGCTGCACCGTTACTGAAACCTGGCTTATCAAAACCGGCAGCTTTTGAAATGTTTTTAAATGCAAGGTTCTTTTCGTTTAAAAAAGCAAAATTTAGAATAGGAACCGAAGGCATTTTATCGAGCATCTCATTAAAGTTCATAGTGCCTGCTTTAGCCTGGCTCATTACTTCATCACTTCCAAAATAAGCAAGGAAATCCTGGTCGGTAAGGTCTTTCCAAATACCATTGCTGACAAAAAAATCTTTCCAGCCATCATTATCAAAATCAAAGCTTAAAGCACCCCAGCTCCAGTCTGTTGCATCTATACCGGCAAGCTGCGCTATTTCACTAAAAGTTCCATCGCCATTATTTAACTGCAGGCAGTTGGAAGAAAACTGGTGATGAAAATCATTTTTTAATTTGGCATTCAGCACATCGTAATCATCAAACCGTGTTGTTGTTTTTAAACGCCTATCGTCTTCTGCCACCATATCTGTTGTAAAAATGTCGAAATTGCCATCGTTGTTTATGTCCGCTATATCTGAGCCCATCGATGCCTGGCTTATATGATTTATGGCGCTATCTATAACTTCCTTAAATGTGCCGTTTTTCTGATTAATATACAGGTAATCCTTTTCAAAGAAATCGTTGGAGATATACATGTCATCCCAGCCATCATTATTTATATCATTTACAGTTATACCCAGCCCAAATCCTATTTCACTGCCGAAGATGCCTGCCTTTGCGCTCACATCTATAAAATGCCCATTGTTATTCTTGTATAGCCTGTCTCCATTAGCAGAATCACGTATGTTCCTGAGATTGCGGTTATAGCCGAAGTAAGCAATAGGTTTAAAACTGTTATTCAATACAAAACAATCCAGGTCTCCATCATGATCGTAATCAAAAAAAGCAGCCTGCGTACTAAGGCCTTTATCATCCAGCCCATAAGTATGTGCCTCTTCTTTAAACGTGCTGTTTTTTTGATTGATGTATAATTCATTGGCACGATCATCGCCGGGAATTTCGCCGCTGCTTGAAACATAAATATCCAGCCAGCCATCCCCATTCACATCCGCCATGGTAACGCCGGTATGCCATTTATGAAAACCCTTTACTCCTGCAGTTTCAGTAATGTCTTTGAACTTAAAATTGCCTTCGTTCAGGTATAATTTATTTTCTGTTTGATTGGCAGTAAAAAATATATCAGGCAGGCCATCATTATTTATATCACCAATGGCTACGCCACCACCATTGTAAAAATTCCGGTATTTAAAGACATTGAATTCACCCTTATCTTCTACTTTATTGATAAAGGTGATGCCTGTTTGGGAAGATGGTAAAAGCTGAAATATGGCATCACCTGCCGATGATGTTTTATCACTGCTGCAGGCATGTAATAATACAGTAATAAAACAGGCAAGTGCCAGGTATAATTTTGAAAACACCTAAACAATAATTACAGGTAAAGAAAATAAAAAGAGCAGTAAAGTAACTACTGCTCTCTTTTATAACAAAAAATCTGTTTTATTAGTATCCTGCGTTTTGCTTAAGATTTGGATTAGAAACAATTTGTGGTGCAGGAATAGGGAAAATTTCCAGGTGTTTATCGCCCGGATCGGCAGATTTTCCTGGTTTCCTGGCATTACCAAAAGTACCAAAGCGAATAGCATCCTGGCGGCCCCAGCCTTCCCATGTAAACTCGCGCTGGCGTTCAGCAAGCAGGTTAGGTAATGTAAGGTTCGCAGTTGTCCAGTTATGGCTTGTGCCTGCATAAGCCCTTTCACGAACTACATTTACACTGGCCAAAGCATCTGCAAGGTTTGTGCCTGATCTTAATTCAGCTTCCGCTTTCATTAAATAAGCATCTGCCAAACGGAAGATTACCATATCATTACTTTGATTGCCGGAGGTTCCTGCTTCAGGTGCATACTTTACATTTCTTACACCGGCACGGCGAAATGAATCGGTGGGATTGGATAATTCATTTACATAAGGGCTGATAATAAGCGGTAAGTTTGTCTGTACATCTTTTAAAGGATTACCAGCCGCATCATACTGCTGGCCCACCAGCCACATTTTCTTTCTTCCATCTGCATCGTCAAACTGATTATAAAAATCGGCAGTAGCACAAAAGCCATTCCAGGGGCTACCGGTAAGGTTGTAGGTAAGGTTGTGCTGGTAGTGCAATGTTTGCATTTCCCAGTTATTGCCGCCTATATTAATCTTATCAAAAGGCACAACGAAAATATTTTCTGATGAGCCTTCATTATTTACGGCAAAGTTGGCGAAATAGTCGCTGCTGAGGCTGTATTTACCGGAATTGATTACCTGGTTGCATGCATCAATACAATCGGCCCATCTTGCTGTTCCGGTATATACCTGGGCATTCAGGTAGAGTTTTGCCAGCAGCATATATCCACCCCATTTGGTCATTCTTCCGTAAGTGCTTGCATCTTTATTTTCTGAAAGATTAGGAACATTTTCCTTTAATTCTGACTCAACAAAATTAAACACTTCTTCCCTCGTACTGTTAGTAACAGAATTGGGATCGGTATTAAAATCTGTAACCAGGGGAACATTGCCATACATATCCATGGCTATATAATAATAATAGGCGCGTAATACTTTTAGCTCTGCATTAATAGCATCTATATCACTTGGCGGGGTTGCCAATGAATTTACAACGTTTAAAGTAAAGTTGGCCTTGCCAATACCATTAAATAAAGCTGACCATGCACTATTAACCGGGCCAAGATCTGCTTTCCAGGCGTGCGTCCATAAAGCCTGCCAGTTACCATTGTCATACCAGTCGTTACCACGTGTGGGAACAATCATTTCACCACTTGAAACTTCATTTAATTGTTGAACATCCCCGTTGGGAATACCTGTCATAGCCTGGTATGCAGGTGCGATACCAGCTGCAATCTGGTCAGGCGTTTGCCAGAAATTTTCTGCGGGTACAACACTGTACACTTGCTGGTCAAGTTTAGTACAGGATTGGTTGATACTGCCAAGAGCCAGCAGCATTAGCGAGGGATATATATAGGTTCTTAATTTCATACAATCTTTTTTTTATTAATATTATTGGAATGATACACTTACGCCAAAGGAGAAGCTCCTTGTTTTAGGATAGAATCCCTGGCCGCCATAGCTTACATCTATATAAGCAGGACCCGCGCTTGTTGGCGCTGTTTGTATTTCCGGATCAAAACCGTCATACGGTGTGATCACAAAAAGATTATTGCCGGTAACAAATACGCGGAGGTTATCAATACCTTTTATTTTATTAAATGTGTAAGCTAAAGTAGCGTTATCCATACGCAGGAATGAAGCCTTTTGAAGCCAGAGGTCGCTAACAGCCGCAGCATCTTTTATACCGTTCGTAAGCGCAATGTCAAGCACATTGTTTCCCGGCAGGCGGTTAATATTACCAAAGTTTAAAGCTGTATTATTAAATACTTTCTGCCCTACAACGCCCCTTAAGAAAAAGTTCAAACTCCAGTTTTTATAGGAGAACGTATTATTGATACCATAGTTAAACTTGGGGCTGGGATCTGTATAATATTTGGTTGGGTTCGGATTCTGGTCCTGTGTCATTGATTTAACACCTGCAGAATCGAAAAGCTGGTTACCATCTTTATCAATTCCTGTAAAATGCGGAAGGTAGAAGGTATAAGGAGCATACCCAACCTTCAAATAAGTGATCGGATAGGCGCTTAACCCGCGGCCAGCTGCGCTTCCACTGGGAATATTATCAGTAGAAAGTTCGTAGCCATGGTAGGTACCGGAGAGCTTATCAACATTTGTTTTTATAAATGCAATCTGTCCGCCAATTGTCCAGGAAAAATCTTTTTTGTTAACTACATTGGCAGTAAGTGAAACTTCTACACCTTTATTT
>JAEWBD010000446.1 GCA_023391315.1 Bacteroidota bacterium
GAATGTTAAGGAAACTGATACCGAATACAAATTATCCCTTGGAGTTCCCGGTATGAAGAAAGATGATTTCAAGATTGACCTGGATGGCGATATACTGACCATCAGTTCAGAGAAAGAAGAAACAAAAGAAGAAAAAGATCAAAACTATAACCGCAGGGAATATAACTATTCCTCCTTCAGCCGCTCATTTACTTTACCCGAAGAAGTAAAGCGCGATAAGATTGAAGCGAAATATGAAGAAGGCGTTTTAAACATTGTATTGCCGAAGAACGAAGCAGCTAAAACACCTCCAAAGTCTATTGCAATTAAATAGCTGAAATGGGGGTGCTATGTTTTGCCCCCGCCGTAAAGGCGGGGGCTTTTTTTGTTTAAATCATTAACCCAAATCATGATCAGGCATCTTGCTCTTTTTACTTTGTTTTGCTGCAACATATTTATTATTCAGGCACAAAAGAATAATAGTGAAACTTTGCGCTACCCTGAGATGGTATCAGCATTTTATACATTGCTCGATAAACAGAATTTCTGGACGGGAGACACAGCGGCAGCTTCGCTGAGAAATAAATTTTTAACCGTTATTGACAGCGCTGAAAACTGGGGGCTTGCCGGTAATGATTATCATTACACGGCGCTGCATGAACTTGTAAAAATAGCGCCGGGGGAAGAAGACTCTGGTATTCTTAAACGTTGTGAACTGATATTTACAGATGCTGCCATTTCTTTTTTTAAAGACCTGTATGAAGGCAGTAATAATAATGCCCGCCACGATGAGCTTTCATCAAAGTACACAGAAATCAATAAGCGCATAATTTTAAATAAGCTTGTTGCACTATGTAATGGAAATTGCTTTGAAGGTGTAATCAACAGCCTGGAGCCTGCAGGCGATGCGTATGCTGTTTTAAAATCCGAATATCAGCGACAGGCTGCAAGCCATTCTTTTTACAACATGATGCAGCTTAAGCGCACATTGAATTATTTACGATGGATAAACCATTTTAAATTTGAACGGTATATTGTTGTAAACATACCTTCTGCTGAATTAAGTTATTACCAGGCCGATACAGTTACTTTACGAATGAGGGTTGTGGTTGGCAAGCCTTCCACACGAACACCCAGGTTTGCTGCTTATTGCAACAAAGTAATTTTATATCCCTATTGGAATGTACCTGCATCCATCACAAACAAGGAGCTGCTGCCCTTGTTTAGAAAAAGCCCGGGGCTGATAGAGGATATGAAAATGCAGGTTATAGATAACAATGGGAAGATCATAGATCCTTCATCGCTTAACTGGTCTTCTTATAATAAATATAATTTCCCTTACAGGCTGCGCCAGTCAACGGGCTGTGATAATGCACTGGGTGTAATGAAGTTTAACCTCACAGATCCTTTTAATGTTTATATGCATGATACCAACAATAAGCTTGCATTTCTTCAGTCAAATCGTTTTTACAGCCATGGCTGCATCCGCATAGAAAAACCGCTTGAGCTGGCTAATCTTATTTTGCCTACCCCGGTTGATTCAACGTTTATCCAATCCTGTTTAAAAGATGAAAAGCCAATGGAACTTGATCTCACTAACACAGTACCCGTTTTTGTTATTTACAGCACGGCGGGCATTAATGCAGACAATAATGTAGTTTATTATAAAGATGTATATAAGCTTTTAAAAAGATGATATGGCGGAAGATGCCAGGCATAAATGCTTCCGGGATTTTACGAATTGAAAATAAATTACCTGAAATGTTTATTCTACTTTTCATACTGTTGCATCAGTTGATAAAGTTCCGTAACATCTTTAATATTACACAACTGCGTTCCTTCATTTAAGGTAGCTGCAGTGCCACAGGCAATGCCATATCGCACTGCTTCCTTTATATTTTTACCGGCTGACAGATACGTAACAATACCTGCTACCATACTATCACCCGCGCCAACAGTGCTTTTGCGTTTTACAGGCGGCGCCATGAATTGTTCAGCAATATCTTTTGTAACAAGCAATGCACCCGCAGCGCCCATTGATACAATCACCACCTCGCAAATATTTTTTGAAATGATACTTCTTGCTGCTGTTGTTATTTCATCACCAAGCAATTCTTCTTTGCCTGCAAGCATGCTTAATTCATTAAGATTAGGCTTTAAAATGAATACATCTTTTATTGTATAAGCGCTTAATGCTTCTGCAGGAATATCAAGAATAAGCTTTGCTTTTTTTTGTTTTGCTATAACAGCGATGCGCTCAAATATATTCTGCGGAAAGCCAGGCTGCATGCTTCCGCTTACAACCAGGTACTCAATTGAATGCATGTTTTCAAGAAGGGTAAGGCATTGTTTCCAATGTGTTTCTTCAATAGGATGGCCCGGTGTTATAAAACGGTATTGAAGATTGGTGGCTTTGTCCACAATCATAATGTTTTCCCTCGTATCAATCCCTGTATCAATAACTTCAGCGGCTATCGATTCTGCTTTGAGTAAGTTTTGCAAAACCACCCCTGTGTAACCACCGCCGAGATAAATAGCCAGAGCATCCCCACCTAACTTTTTTATTGCTCTTGCTACATTAATACCGCCACCGCCTGCTTCATTTTTAAAAGCGGTACATCGTAGTTTTTTGTCCGGTAACAATACATCAACGGAGCTGCTTTTATCAATGCATGGATTAAATGTTATGGTAAGAATTGAAGGCATAGAAGACCTGCAGGCATTTATAATTTTCAAATAATTTCCATGTGGTAAAGTTGATCATAGAGAACATTGAATGTATGTAATATTTCATCCCAAAGTTGTGCTTTTTCATACAACAGGGAATTTTGAAACTCATACAAAATCTTTCTCTCATTTTCATCCCGGATTTTATCAATGTATTCAGGCCGCATGAAAGCAAGTGCAGCAGATATATCCATGAAGTTTTCCAATACATCTGTGATTGATTTCAAATCCTCTTCACGTGAAATTACTTCCGGTAATAATGATTTATCCGGTATGTAATGCCAGATGTATAAAATGTTTCTCAATATTTTCCATACAGGATGTATTTCAGCCTCATCCTTAAAATGATTAACGCGTGTGGCAAGCGTTTTAAGCTTTCTTTCCACAAACGTTTTTATTTGTGCTTTATCAACCTTTTGAGGCAGTTGCTTTACTACTTCCTTTTTTGCCTCATCAAAATTGCCGGTTTCCATTAAAGTATTTGCCTGCTGCTGCCAATAGTTTTTTTCTTTATCCAGAATATCTGTGTATTGATGTGGCTTGCCAGCATTATACTTTTCAATGTATTCAAACAGCCGGTGTTTTTGCAACTTAATATTGCGTATAATGCCAATGTATCCATAAAATGTTTTAAGCGGCCCCGGAAGAACCGGTTTCTCATCCTTATCATCCATATAAACCATGCGTAAAAAAGCCCGCAACCTTTTCACCTGTTCCCGAAAATCATGAATATCGCCTGCATTAAATTCTTTAATAATCTTATGCAATAATTTGTTGATTTTTTTAAATGTGCCCTCAACTGTTTCAGCTATTTCTTTTTGCTTCATACAAAATTCTAAGCTGGCAAACGCAACAATTTTTCAGCCTTATTAATGTTTTCAATTCCTTTAAGCAAAGCATCTGCATTGAAGGAAATGCTATTGATACCCTCTTTCACAAGGAACTGTGCAAACTCCGGAAAATCGCTTGGCGCCTGGCCGCACAAGCCTATATGCGTGCCGCAGGCATTTGCTTTTTTTATTACCATACTTATCATTTCTTTGGCTGCCTCATTTTGCTCACTGAAAATACCTGATACCAAAGTTGAATCTCTGTCAACACCCAGGGTAAGCTGCGTTAAATCATTTGAGCCAATGGAAAATCCATCAAATAATTCAGCAAACTGTTCGGCCAGCAAAACGTTGGAAGGTATTTCCGCCATCACATAAATTTCAAGAGAATCGTCTTCGTTCCTGTTTAGACCAAACTCTTTCATAGTCTGTATTACCTTTTTTCCTTCCTCAACCGTTCTGCAAAACGGGATCATTATTTTTACATTATTCAGCCCCATTTCTTCCCGCACTTTTTTTATTGCAGCACACTCAAGCTTAAAGCCATCTTTATACAAATCGCTGTAATATCTTGAAGCACCCCTGAAACCCAACATCGGGTTTTCTTCTTCAGGCTCAAATTGTTTACCGCCTATGAGGTTAGCGTATTCATTTGTTTTAAAGTCGCTCATGCGCACAATTACATCTTTGGGATAAAATGCAGCGGCAATGGTAGCAATGCCTTGCGAAAGCCTGTCAACAAAAAATTCTTTTTTATCACTATAACCTTGCGTAAGCTTTTTTATTTTTTGTTTGGCTGTTTTATCCTTAACTGAATCAAAATTCACCAGGGCCATCGGGTGCGCCTGTATAAAATGCGTAATAATAAATTCGAGCCGCAATAAGCCAACGCCATCATTTGGATAAAAGGATAATTGAAATGCTTTATCCGGGTCGGCCAGTATCAGCATTACTTCTGTTGAATCCGGCTTCTTTAGTTTGCTGATGTCAATTTCCTTTTTTTCAAAATTTAACTTACCATCATAAACGTAACCCGTGCTTCCTTCGCAGCAACTTACTGTAACGGTTTGCCCGTCTTTAATTGCAGCAGTGGCATTGGTACAACCAACAACTGCAGGCACGCCCTGTTCGCGGGCCACAATAGAAGCATGGCTTGTTCTGCCACCTTTGTTGGTAATAATGGCAGATGCTTTTTTTAATATTGGATCCCAGTCGGGGCTTGTAATATCTGTAACTATTATTTCATCTTGTTTCAGCTTTGATGCATCATTCGGCGAAAGAAGAATACGTGCAATGCCCGTAGCAACTTTTTCTCCTATCGCATTGCCTGATGTTAATGCGGTGCCTTTTCCTTTTAATTCATATTCTTCAATTAATGCCGTACTTTTTTGTGAATGCACGGTCTCCGGTCTTGCCTGTATAATAAATAATTCATTTGTCAGGCCATCTTTTGCCCATTCAATATCCATTTGTCTCTGATAATGCTCTTCAATAAGTAAGGCCCAGTTCGCAAGCTGTATTATTTCGTCGTCATTTAAAACATACTGATTACGTTTTTTTAAGGGCGTACTTATATTGATAGTGGATGCAGTTGAATTTTTACGTGCATATACCATTGTCTGCAATTTTGAGCCGGTCTTTTTTTGAATGATGGCATTTTTTCCCTGGCGCAGTGTTGGCTTGAAAATATAAAATTCATCAGGTGTTACGGCGCCCTGCACAATGTTTTCGCCAAGGCCCCAAACACCTGCAAGATGGACTACATCTCTAAATCCTGATTCAGGCTCAAGTGTGAAGCCTACGCCTGAGCAGGCCTTGTCTGAACGAACCATTTTTTGCACACCGGCTGATAGTAAAACTTTGTCATGCTCAAAGCCATTGTCTTCACGGTATTTGATTGCGCGTGCAGTATATAAAGAAGTGAAACATTTATGCACGGCTTCAACAACGGCTTTGTCGCCTTTAATATTTAAGTAAGATTCATGCTGGCCGGCAAAACTTGCATTGGGCAGATCTTCTGCGGTTGCACTGCTTCGCACGGCAACTTCAACAGGTTTGTTTTTGTACAACTCATGGTAATGCTGAATAATTTCCTTTGCAATTTCATCCGGCATTTTTGCATTTGACATTAATGCTCTTGCTTTAGCACTTATTTCATCAAGATTGGAATAATTTTTTTTATCAAGCGATGATAAAACCTGCTGAATCGCATCCGTTATTTTATTCGCCTCTAAAAATTTTTTGAACGCATAAGATGTGGTTGCAAAGCCATCAGGAACACGAATGCCTTTTGAAGAAAGTTTATTATGCATTTCGCCCAGCGATGCATTTTTACCCCCAACAGATGCAACATCATCAATGCCTGTTTCGCTGAATTTTTTTATATATGGTTCCATAGTTAATTATTGAACAACAAATATGCCCGAAAGAGCATATACAATGCCTGACTGCCATCAGCCGTGCTAATGACTATTGTCAATATATCATTAGCCTTTCTATGGTTTTGTTACCTTATATTTTATAGTAAGTTTGGCCTGGCTTCAGTGTTTGAAATAAACAAGGTTAACCAATTGTCCTGCCAGGGTATATTTAATACACTACAATTCTTGTTTTGGCTGTGCAGTATGCCTGTTTTGTTTTTGGGATATAACAGTGCAGTATATTATGCTTGTATTCTGCGATTGTCAATTGGGTATCGGCATCATCCGGCAATCGAATATGCCGCTGGAAGGTTTTGCCTTTTTGCATAAGCTTGCGCTCGTCTTCACAACTGCATATTAATAGCAGCCTGTTATCGGCAAACACAATCAGTTTTTCTCTTGCAATTCCCGCCGGTATGCCTATCTCAATTTTATATTCATCAATCATTTCTTTCACATTTATATAAGGCACATCCATATCGTCGTCCGGCCTGTTTATTGATTGTTCAATTATAGCAGCCTCATTGTTTACAGAAGCGAATTCTCCCGGATAAACAGCACAGTTTATAGAAATGTTGTTTTTCATAACCAAGTAAATAAAGATTAAATAAAAAGATTGACTTTTGCTTTGCAGGATGCCTGTTTTTTAAGCCTGAATTTCGCACCTGCTCTTAATTCTAACAGATACCGGTAATTTTCAAAGTTTATTGTTTTATTATTTTGCTGGTAAATAATTGTTCACCCCCTGCATCAAGTATTTTAATCAGGTATATTCCGGAAGGCAATGTTTTTACATTTAATTGAACATAGCGTTCCGCTGATTGCGTGATAAGCAACCGTCCGTTTGCATCATATATGTTTATAGTTTTTTTGCCACTGCCTGCTTTGGTAAAATCAATATTTAAAATTGACCGAACCGGATTAGGTGATATTTTTACCTGGATATTATTGATGTTTGCATTTTCTTCAGATGATTGTGATAATGCATCGGGGAATTGCGCATTTACTAATGCTTCAAGTTTTTCTATCCTTTTTTCAAGTTGCTTATTTTTATCTTCAAGCGTATCATTTTTTACAGATAATTCCTGTACCGCTTTAACCAGGGGCACTACAAATTCTGCATACCTTAATCCGTATAAATCTTTGTCATTCTTTGCAGCGTCAACGCCACTGAAATCATAGTTTAAATCCTTTGCCGCTTTTTCTACATCCTGTGCTATAAAACCTGTGTAAGTAGTTTGCTCTTTCAGGGTGCGTGATAATTTATCAGAGTTAGGTGCTGTAGTTATTTTTCCATCAATTGTTTTATTAACAGTGCGCTGAAGAATTTTATCTGCTGCACTGAGATCAAATTGATAAGTAATAGGTTTTAATTTGTTGATAAATGACAGGCCTGGTACATTTTCTTTAATCTCCCGTCTGAAATATTTGTCCAGTTTGTAAAGCCACCTATACTCGTTACATTATTGTTGCCTATGCGCACCTGGTTAGAAGCAGTTGCCAGCGCGGAATCGCCTATTGCCGTGCTGTTTACAAGATCGGCAGCATTCACGTCTGCACGATATCCAATAGCCGTATTATAAAAGCCGGTGCTGTTGGTTGCTAATGCACTAAAACCAACGGCAGTATTTTTAGATCTGGTAATATTTGCATTTAATGCAAACATGCCCATGGCGGTATTCAAAGAACCGGTTGTATTAAAATAAAGTGCAGCAGCTCCACAAGCTGAATTATCATATCCGGTAGTATTGGTAGCCAGCGCACTCCATCCCAAAGCACTATTACCATTGCCTTCTGTGTTTGCCGTTAAAGCAAAACTGCCCATAGCTACATTGGCGTTTCCTTCATTGATAACAGATTTTAATGCAACATATCCCACAGCGGTATTTTGAAATCCCCCATTGGCATTTCCTGAAAATTCTCCTACAAAAATGTTATGATTATAAAAGCCGGGCGTAAAAAGTACCCTGTCATTTCCAATGTAAATTCCGGAATCTTCAGCTACATTAATATTTCCATTTACATCAAGTTTTTGTTGCGGGTTTGCAATGCCTATACCGATGGCACCGCTTTTGATAATGCGTAAACGTTCCATATTATTTGTACGAAACACCAGGTCCTTATTATCAATGGTGCCCAGGAAATTTGTAAGCGCATTTATATTCCTGTTGCCACCTGTAAACCATACAGGTGATTTTAAGGTTAGATTAGTTTGTGCTTCAACGGATAATCTTATAATGAAGATTAAAGCAATAAGAAGTGTAAGTTTCGCTTTCATATACCAGATTTTAGATTTATAAAAAACTTGGAGATTTATATATTAATTAATAGTGTCGTAATAAGTGCCTTATTGTTTACGTGGCAGGTTGATCAATTTTGTTATAAACCACGCTAAATATTATAGCCTATAACCCTTCATTCAGTAAACAGTTTCAGAAGATATTCGGGCTATTAATTATTAAACTAATTTCTTTTCTAATCGGCTAAAAAAAAATGACTGCTGTCAACAGCAGATATGATTTATGGAATTGGTTTTATAAACATATCGTGATTTAAATTGTAATAGCATGAGAGTTTAATAAGGTAGCTGCCAGTTAAAATCATCCTGATTGCTGATTTGAATCAAAAATTTTTAGATATAGCCTTTTTAGATTTGAATTCGATATTTCAATAAAGGCTTAATAATGTCAGGACAAATTCAACAACGATAAAATACCAGAAATTGGATTCAGATACTTCATATTCTATCATACATGTTGTTCTTGTTGAAGAGCATCGTTATAACGATAATGAAAGCCTGCAACAACGATTGCATATTCTTACTGAAGCATATTGTGCTGCCATTAAAAGGGGAGAGGTGTTCAGCCAGGTAAAAAAGATTTACCTGGCTATTAAAAGAACCAGGGCAGAAATAAGTCAACAAAATAAAAACGATTAGTTCCGCTATGCCCTTAAACTACAAACCGATAACTGCCTGGGTTGGAATAGGGAGTTTAAACCTGCAGGATGCTAATGACAACTATCATTTAGATGCCTGATGGGAGTTATGACCAGTTAGTTAAGAACTAAATAATTTTATGAATATTGATGATGAAAAAAAGGTTTGCCAAAACAATCCTCAAACACTTGCTATGAAAACAATTCATAGAAACGGCTTTGAAAATACCTTAAGCATGCAACACAAAATTATTTTTCGTGTTGCAAATGGATATGAAATTATAGAGCTTGGAAGAGTTTTGTATATGGAAGCGCTTGACAGCTATTCAAGGATTATTTTATCAGGTGGTCAATCTTATGTTGTTTGTAAAAACCTGTGTTATTTTGAAAACCTTTTACCTTCCCGTCATTTCTGGAGAATACATAAATCCTACATTATCAATATGCAGCATGTTGTAAAGGTTTTAAAAGGGCCACCTCCGGTTATGGTTATGATCAATAATCAGTGGCTGCCCATTTCATGCAGGAAGAAAGGTGAGTTATTTGAAAAATTAAAATGGCTGGTATTCTAAAAGCAGAAATTAAAAGCAATTGCCGGTATTAAGCGGTATTTAAAATGATTACAAGCCGTTACGTAAATTTCTTGCCTGATAAATCAATTTCTTTATTTATGCAGCCTGAGGTGCTTATTATTAATGGCTTGCATCAGGCGATAAGTTTTAACCTGATGGATGCAGTAATGTGCGTAACGTTTCGCATTAAAATCTGTGCTGGATGAAATAGTCGTAAAATTTCAATAAAACATATTCAACAATTTCTCTAAGGTATTTATAACCAAATAACATCATCATCAGCACTATCAGCCAGGCCATCATTTCATGAGCGCCGGCCGGAACGTTTCTTAGATTGAATTCTTTCATAACAATCTTTTATAGTATCAAACCTATTAAGCTTAAAGTAGTTTTTATATGAGGTGTATCAGTTCGGGAAATGATTCAGGAGGTATATATTTATAAGCACAATTAGCTAACTGGATGATCTATATCATTTAGCATGATCAATAAGTTGCTGTATTTGCAACATGATAAATTATTCTGTGTATGACAGAGAAAGATAAGTTTTATGATTTGCTGCAGAGTGAAAACCTGCAGCATGAGAAATTACATGACATTGTTATAAAGGCAATCGAAGAAGAAAAGCTTATTACCAGCAAGCTGATGGAGTTTGAAGAAAGAGAAACCTCTTTTAGTGAACGTGTTGCTGATCGTGTGGCTGCGTTTGGCGGAAGCTGGCAATTTATTATTGTGTTCGTTTCCTTTTTAATTGCCTGGGCGGCCATAAATATTTTATTGCTGAAAAAAGCCTTTGATCCGTACCCCTTTATCCTGCTGAACCTTTTCTTATCGGCGCTCGCTGCGGTGCAGGCACCCGTTATTATGATGAGCCAAAACCGCAAGGAAGAAAAAGACAGGCGGCGGGCCATAAACGATTATCTTATTAACCTGAAAGCTGAGATCGAAATACGTAATATGCATCAGAAACTCGACCTGCTTATTGTAGAACAAATGAAAACACTTTTTGATATTCAAAAAGTACAGGTAGAATTGATGGAAGACATAAAAACAGTGATTGATAAACCCACGGTTTAATTGGACTCATTAACACATATAGCCATTGGCGCCTGCATAGGCGAGGCTTTTGCCGGTAAAAAATTGGGCAGAAAAGCGATGCTGTGGGGGGCTTTAGTTCAAAGCCTCCCGGATATAGATTTTATTGCAGGTGCATGGTTAAATCCGGCTGAAAATTTGCTGGCACACCGTGGATTTACACATTCTTTGCTGTTTGTATGCATTGCAGTTCCATTGTTGGCATTGCTTGCAGAAAGACTGCACAGGCCGCACAATATTTCTTTAAAGACCTGGATAGGGTTTTTTATCGTTGAAATGTTGGTTCATATTTTTATTGATGGTTTTAATGCCTATGGTATTGGATGGCTGGAACCTTTCTCACACCATCGCTTTTCATTCAATACCATTTTTGTTATTGATCCGTTCTTTTCTGTTTGGGCCGGTATTGCGTTTTTAATATTAGTCATTACAAAAGCACACCGGAGAAAAAGAAAGTTCTGGTGGAGGTTTGGCATTATACTGCCGGCTCTTTATTTATGTTTTTGCTGCATTAATAAAATTAAAATTAATACGGAAGTAAAAAAAGCTTTAGCTGCAGAGCATATTCTTTATACAAAATATTTTTCAACGCCCACACCATTCAATACTTTATTATGGTATGTGGTTGCTGAAACTGACAGTGGCTTTTATATAGGTTACCGCTCCCTTTTTGATGAGCAGGTTCGGATGCAATTGCATTTTTTTCCGCGCAATGAATACCTTTTAAAAGACGTGTCGGATCATCCGGAATTGCAGGATTTAAAACGATTTTCAAAAGGCTTCTATACGGCTTCATTGCAAAATGATACGCTTGCGTTTAACGATTTGCGTTTTGGCCAGATTGCAGGATGGCAAGATGCCAATGCACCCTTTGTTTTTCACTATTTTTTTCAACACAGCAGCAATGCGCTTGTAGTGCAGCGCGGCCGCTTTGCCGGCTGGAGCCGGGAAAGCATCGCGGCACTGCTCCAGAGAATCAGTGGTGATCAGCCATGGCGCCTTTTAAAATAGAAAGTAAAAAGAAAAAGTATTATACGATAAATATCGTAACAAAGCCGTTGCCATGCACGCATGAAAAAGGTTACTTTCCCATTGTATTCCGCCTCTGTAATTTGTACACAATCTTCGCGGATTATTTTTTGTAAAACCGTTTCTGTTTTTTTTGCAAAAGGCGCATCCAGCACATCAAGATTTAATTCAATGCTTGCATAAGCACTTACATTATTTATGTTGTATGACCCCACCGTAACAAATTTTTTATCATACGTGCTGAGCTTGCCATGCAAAACAGTTTTGTTGTATTCATATATTTCAATATTGTTTTTAAACAGCCAGCTATACATATAGCGCTCAGCCTGCTTTGCCAATAATACATCCGATACTCCTGCTGCAATAATTTTTATTTTTACCCCACGCCTTGCAGCAGCACTTAAATGTTTTTTTATAAGAACGCCCGGCAAAAAGTAACTTGACATAATTGTTACGGAATGCTGAGCCTGTTTCAGCATATCGGTATATGTTTTTGAAATCTGCTTTTTACCGCGTACCCAATCGTTCACACGGGCACGGACCATACATATATCAGTTGGTATCAAAGGGTTTTCTGGCAATATAAACCTGGTACCGGATCGTTTGCCCCACATGGATTTATTCCATATATCTGCACAGATGTTATTAAGCTGCAGGGAAGCTTCACCCTGCACAAACAATGCCCAGTCGAGCCATGCAGGTTCACTTAAATCATTATATCTGTTAGCAATGTTTACGCCACCAACCAAACCGGTAAGGGCATCAGCCACTGCAACTTTGTGATGAAGTCTTCTTCCAAAATAGAAATACCGGCTTCTGAATATGGGATTAAACCAGCGAAAATGAATGCCGGCCGATTTAAGGTTTTTGATACATGCCTTCGAGATATTTCTTGATGCATAACCATCCAGCACAATAAAAATCTGAACGCCCCTTCCTGCGGCTTTCAGCAAGGCATTGATGATACGGTTCCCTGTTTCATCTTCATTAAAAATATATGTCTGGAGATGAATAATAGTATGCGCCTGGTCAATGATGTGTTCCAGTAAATCAAAATATTTTTTTCCGCCTCGCACCAAAACCGTCTTATTGTGCATGGTGTAATTTGTAGCAGAACTATGTTTGCTGAATGAAGACATTATTACTATGAAATTGCTATAGCTCGTTAAATGTCATGAAATATTTGTTTGCTATCTTTAAAAGTTTCGGAATAGACAAGAAGTGGGTACTAAGGCGTTGACTTCGCTTCAATCATTTATGAGCAATAAATACCGGCATTTTATGATCGCGGATAATTTTTGAAGCGAAACTTTTCCTGAACATTTCAGAGAAATTTGACCGGCTGTAACTTCCTGTTACCAGCATAGCTGATTGTTTCACCTTTACCCATTCGGCAAGCCTCATCATGTGCTTATGAAACATCAGCAAATTGGGTGTATTAAAATGCCGTGCAGCAAGCTCCTCAATCAAAGCTTCATCCGGTATTTTTTCGCTGTTTGCGGCTGCCTCATGCACAACTATTACATCCTTATTACACAACTCATTCAATATATATGAAAATTGTTTGATGGCATATACGGAAGAGGCGCTGCCATCATAGGCAAGCACAATATTTTCCGGGAAGCTGAATTTTTGCGGCACGATCAATACGGGACATTCGGCCAGGTGTAAAATCGATTTTAAATAACCTTCCGGCTCGGTTAATTCTGATAATTGGTAAAACGCTTCAGCATTCACCACCAGCAGGTCGGCAAAGCGGGTTTCCTTCACCAATGCCTCCACAATCAGGTCGTCTGTATCATTATGAACGCTGTATTCAATGTGTTTTTTTTGACAGGCTTTTTCAAACCAATCAGTGCGCCTTTGAATATCCTTCTGAACAATGGCTTCAGCTTCCGCATTATGACCTGCGCCACTCACCATTCCGTAGTAGCTGAAGGCAGGATCAGGTATATAGATAATTTCTCTGAGAAAAATTCCTGTTAACAACAGTGGATTTATTTCATTGAGCCGGCTTATAAACTCAAATGCGCTTTCGGGCAATTTATTTTCTGCAATTGCCAGTAATACCTTTTTCATCGGAAGATTTTTACAGAAATAAAAATAGGATTATGAGAATGCTCATCGAATGATTTCCGGCACCTAAAGGTATGAATCAAATCAGCTTATTAATTGCTGCATTAAACGCCAAATGGGTAAGTCTCCGGTATTTGGTGGCCATGCGGCTGAATGTGCAGCGGATGTAAAGCTTTGGTTTTATCAATAAAAATAAAGGCATCATAGCGTGATGGGATTACACTGGGCACATAATTTCCGTATTCCCACTGAGGATTATACACAACGCCAATGGCGCGGTGCCCGATTTCCCTGGTGCCCCATAACTTGCGCACTGCTTCATTCATAAAAACAATGCGGTCTTTTGCGCCGGCTTCATGTAAAATAAATTCCCAGCTATCAGCCTTTGCTTTTGGCATATTCATAACATACATTATATCGCCCCAGCTCTTTCCTGCAATCACACTGCCCTGGAATGAACCGAAGCCAACGCTGAAAACGCCATCATGAAAATGTTGCTCATTCACTAACTGGCCAACGTTCACCATATTATCATAGCGCATATCCGTTGCACGTGCATCGCCAATATGCGTGTTGTGCTCCCATACGATAGCTTTTGCATGCATGCCATGATGCTGCATCAGGCGGTTTAAAGTATCAACCATATGATGATCGCGGATGTTCCATGACAGCGGCCCGCCCTTTACCATAGCCCGGTAATATCTCTCTGCATTCACGGCAACAATGGCATTTTGTTCTGTGTTCAGCGTTGCTTCCGGATCCGAGTTATATTGTTCCATTCTCTTTCTTATTTCCACCAGTAAATCAATTACTTCATTTTCACACGAAGCAGGCACCCATTTATGTTGTGTTGCTCGTGCATAAGACTGGCCCTCGTCTTCACTGTAAGGCTCAAAACATTTCCATGCTTCCATTGCAACTTCCTTTGCATGCGGATCAACCTTATCCAGGTATTTTATAACAGCTTCAAGACTTTCCCATAAACTGTAAACATCCAGCCCATAAAAACCAACGCGTTTGTTCTGCGGCAGATTTTTGTTGTAACTGCGCATCCATTCTGCCAGTGCAACAATTTCCCAATTAGCCCACATCCATGTTGGCCACCGGTTAAACGCACGCAATACTTCCTGCGCTGTTTCCGCTGCATCTTTATAATGTTTTACATAGCGGTTAAGGCGATAACAATCGGGCCAGTCACCTTCCACTGCAATAAATGAAAATCCTTTTTCCTTTATTAAGCGCTGGCTGATTTTTGAGCGCCATGTATAATACTCATGCGTGCCGTGAGATGCTTCACCCAGCAATACATATTTTGAATCGCCGATTGCATCCATCAGTGTATCCAAAGCTTTGGCATCATTCAGATCAACCGCGTTTTCCGTTATCATCTGATTGAACAATACGATTTGTCCTGTGCCTTCTTTTAGAAAAGATATCTGCATAAAAGTTTTTTTTAAATGTCAGTTTTTAAGAAAAAATAAAGCATGCCCAGCATCACGATAATATTTGATGGTAGTCATTGTTCCTGTTTTTTATCTGCACTTATTTCGTACATCATAATCAATAATCATGCATCGAACAATAACCGATAATTTAAATATGCAATACGATGAAATACATGAAAATAAAACTTCAGTCAGCATTCCTCTTGATGGCTTTTCTCTCAACGCTTATTTATATCTACCTAAACAGCCGGCTGCATTAGTAATCTTTTCACATGGCAGCGGCAGTAGCCGTTTTAGCCAGAGGAATAATTATGTTGCTGAAATATTGTACAGAAATAACATTGCGGCATTGCTGGCTGATTTACTTACGCCAAAAGAAGATGTGACCATTCAGAACCGTTTTAATATTTCCCTGCTTACAGAGAGATTGAAGCAATTAACGCATTGGGCAGTACTGCATCCGCAATTAAAAAAATTACCTGTTGGTTATTTTGGCGCAAGCACCGGCGCTGCTTCAGCGATTAATGCGGCTGCCGGTTTCGGTGACGAAATTAAGGCCCTTGTAAGCCGCGGCGGCAGGCCTGATCTTGCTACTGAGAATGCTTTGACATCACTTAAATGCCCAACACTTTTAATAATTGGTTCCCTGGACAATGAAGTGATTAAACTAAACCAAAAGGCTTTTCAGAAAATGAAATGCACCAGGCATATTGAAATAGTACAGGGAGCTTCGCATCTGTTTGAAGAAAAAGGTAAGCTTCATATTGTATCGGAACTTGCAGAAGACTGGTTTGAAAAATATCTCGTTAAGCCTTTTGTTGCGAGGCTGTGAATATAAACGTATCTAATTATGCTTTTCCTTAATCGCTATGATGCTGCCATGAAACTGGCGCAGCTTCTTGAAAAATATAAAAATGAAGAAGGGGTGATACTGGCGGTGCCGCGAGGCGGTGTTCCGATAGGCTATTACCTTGCAAAGCATCTTGGTTTTCCGCTGGATTTATTGATGACAAAAAAAATCGGCTATCCCGGCAATGAGGAATTTGCCATTGGTGCAGTTGGACTGGAAGGCAGTATTATAGAAAACAAGTATAACATACCGCAATATTATATTGAACGTGAAGTAAACCGGATCCGCAAGTCGCTTGCAGAACGCTACAAAAGATTTATGGGTGGTAAAGGGCCGCTTGATATAAAGAATAAAATTGTAATTATTGTGGACGATGGTATTGCAACAGGCAAAACAATTCTGGTAACATTGAAACTATTACGCGCTGGAAATCCAAAGAAATTAGTGGTTGCCGTGCCCGTATCTTCTGTTGAGGCAGCCAAACGTATATCGGAAGAAGCGGATGAATTTATCAGCCTGTACACCCCCGAACCGTTTTACGGGGTAGGAGGGTTTTATAAAGATTTCAGCCAGATAAGCGATGAAGAAGTGATGCTGCTGTTGAAAGAATTAAACGGCGGGAAGGCGGCCTGATGTTTTAATGACCATGAAAATTTCTGTAAAGCTGCCTGCTGAGTTGCATTTATGTTTCATATCATTAAAACCTTTTTATGTTGAACATAGTTGTAGCAATTGATGTGCTTTATCCTGCTGCCGATGCAATTAATTGCGCCTGCTATTTTGCGCAGGTTGCTCAATCCAGGCTCACCGGCATTATGCTTGAAAACCTCGACTATGCTTTTAAGCCCGTTGTAAAAAGCCTGAATAATCAACCATATATTGAAACAGTTTTAACTACTGATATCCCTTCAAATAACGACAGGCGAAAAGCCTGTGAAATGGCAACCGTATTGTTTAATGAAACCTATAAAGTCAAAAATATCCTGCATACCATGCATGTTGACTACGGCATGCCTGCAAAGGAGCTAATAACCGAAAGCCGCTTTACAGATGTAATGATAGCCGATGCCCGCATGTCGTTTTCCAAAAAAACAACGGGTGAACCATCAAGATTTATAAAAGATATTCTTGCAGAAAGTGAATGCCCTGTCATCCTGAGCAATGCAGGTTTTAAAACAATAGACGAAATAATTTTCGCTTATGATGGATCTGCTTCTTCAATGTTTGCCATGAAACAGTTTACCTACCTATTTTCTGCACTGAAAGAAAAAAAAATACAATTGTTTGAAGTAAATAAACATGCACATACAGTAAAGTACCAGCATGAAATAAAATTATGGTTGCACAATCATTATGTTTCTGTTGAAACAAAGGTAAAAGAAGGCAGCACCAGCGATGCATTGTTTGCATACCTGCTCACCAGGGAAAACAGTATGGTTGTAATGGGTGCTTATGGGCGCGACTGGCTTTCGAGGTTATTTCATAAAAGCAGCGCGGATGTAATTATCGAGGGCTTAAACATGCCTGTATTCATTGCACACGGCTAATAAGCTTTCCGGGTGGTTAAAACCTGTTATTAGAATGAAACCGGGCATGGTATTTTTCATATACAAGGGGGCGTGTAAATATCGAGGTTCCATTTAAACTATACGTTTAATCATTTTTCGGGAAATGGGTCTGTAACAATGATATATATTATGAGCAGATATGCCGGAAGTCATTCTTTTTACAGATTGTAAAAATTATTCTTACATAAAAATTATATGCAGATTTTTTTCTCAGTTTTCTGGTGGATCTATTTTTTTATTTTTTTCTCAGGCTATCCTTTATTGTATGGCTTATTTTACTTAATAAGTAAAAACAAGAATTTACACCCGGTAGTAGCTGAAAAAATTTTCCCTTTGCTGCCAATAACATATGCGTTTGTTTCAACCTTCTTCTGGATATTCACTTTGTGCACCGGCAAAATGCAGCTTGTTATTGAAAAGATTGCCGTATTGGCGCCGGCCGTTTCAATCATTTTTTACAGTTTATCTGCTTTATTATTTTGGTTATCCCGCTTCCGGCAAAAAACTTATATAAGTTTTTTACATAGCCTGCCACTTTTCCTGATCCCATTTTTGAATATGCTGTTTAAATCGTACGGGCATAAAGCTATACCGGATAATTATGGTATTAACTTGTTGCGCATATACACTGCCGGGTTCATAATTTACATAACTGCTATAAGTTTTTTATTAGCTGTAAAATGGTTGTTGTCAAAGATGGTTCTCTTAAAACATGATAAGAAGGTTTTGCATTAAGTTCTCCCGTTTATTGTTTGGCTATAAAAGGGATTATATAATTTTCAGTTGTGCCTGAAATTAACTGGCGCTGCTATTCCTTAATGGCAAGGCGCATATGTTGCGGATCATCCCGGCTGAGCGATCTTAAAAAATTACCTGCCGATACTGTCGCGATAAAAAGGTGTTCATAGCGCTCATTTTAATTACAAGATACCCTGAACATCAGCTTTAATTTATGATCCGAAGAAAACTATAAGATGAATTTTGTCAGGTGTGAATAATAGCAGGCAAAGTTCGAACTTTGTGAAATGGATATGAGATATCTTAATTGTGTGCGGTAAATTAGCTATGTACTTTTTTACAATATAAATTTCTGCCGATGCAACTTCCATCTACTATGCAGGCAATGGTGCTCGAACAACAAAGGCAACCGCTGGTTTTAAAAACATTGCCCATCCCTCAACCATTAGATAAACAAGTGCTTGTAAAAATTATTGC
>JAEWBD010000276.1 GCA_023391315.1 Bacteroidota bacterium
ATCCAGCACGGCTCCGCCGCCAATGGCAGCAACGTAGGAATGCCTGTCAATACTATGTTCATCAACGGCTGCGATAATTTCATTCACATAAACCTCTGTGTTTTTGCAGGCTTCTCCGCCAGGAACAATTAGTATATCATCAATTAATATTACTTCACTGTTGCCTTCAAAATACTGCCGTATATCATCCATAAGTGTTGGATGATGTGCCGCGACGCCCGAATCAATTACAAAAAATATTTTTTTGACATTATCTGAAATATCAGTTTGTAAAAATTGCCTGAACACAGGATTCTGCTGCTGAAATAAATGACTGGTAAAATAAACGCGGTATTCAAATGGTACGCTAAAACGTTGTTGTATATAATCCATCTCAAACAAATAAATTAAGCAATACAATTCTAAAAACGACAATGGTTGCTGCTGTCATCAGCTATTATCACGTTACTGCAAAGAGCCGCGCCAGCAAAATAGAAAGCGGCAATAACAAAACTATAATACATGCAAGATAAAACTGTCCAAATGCAGCGGCCCATGCCGCATTCATTAATATCAATGCCAGCACACCGGCTTTCACAGCCTTGCCTATTAACGGGCCGGAAGGCTGCTTAATGGCTTTGATCAAGGGCGGTATAATCATACCACAAAAACCGGCAATAAGAAAAACAGCCGTTTGCCAGTGTTGCTGAATTACACTAAACACAAGCAATGTTGCAACTACCAAAACATATAAACAAACAGCAAGGTATAAATTGGTTTTATTGCCGCCATGCACTTCTCCCCTGCTTACCGTGGTTATAGCGGCTATATAAATTACAGGCACTAAACACAAAAGCCAGTAAGTGTTTACGGCTGCCGGAATAATACTGATACCAAGCAATAAATTTAAGCCCCTGCATAAGCCCATGGTAAACGGGCCTGCAATAAAATGGTGTTTGCACCATTTATCATAAACCAATGCGCAAATAGCAATAGCAACGGATAAAACAGCAGAGATTGAAAAAACATCTTCATGAACATTTGCCGCCGCAATAATTCCTGTGCTTAATAATAATGCGCCCCAAAGCGCAGCTGCAGTTTTATTTACAATACCGGAAGGAATAGGGCGTTCCGGGCGTTCAACTGCATCGAGTTTTGCATCAAACACATCATTGAATACTACACCGCCAGCATATAAACCCATTGTTGAAATGACCAGTAAAATCACCGGTTTCAATAAGTATTCATCTGCATTTAAAAAATAGCCTGATATAGCGATGCCTGCAAGAATATCCGAAACCGCAGTTATAACATTAGCCGGCCTTGTTAGCCGGAGCAATCCCATTATCCGTCTCACTAAAAACCTTATTTAATAATGATAGCGTTTTTGTCTATGCGTGGTTGTTGGCCGCCGCGCAAAATAGTATTGCCGTTAAATTTCTGACTTTGATCTATTTCCTTACTGCTATTAAAATCTGCTTCATCAATTTGCCCGCTTTGCGCAAAAGCCGTAATGGCATTTTTATATGTTGCCAGGAAGATATCTTCCTCCTTAATGCCGCGCTGTTTCATTAACGCAGCTGTTTTAGGCACAGCCAGCGGATCGCTGATACCCCAGTCGGCCGCTGAATTCACCATGATGCGTTCACTGCCGTATTGTTTAATCACTTCTACCATGCGTTCATTACCCATTTTAGTGAACGGATAAATAGTGAATGCAGCCCAAAAACCACGATCTAATACCTCTTTTACGGTTTCCTCATTATTATGATCTACAATTACCATGTAAGGATCAAGCCCATGCTCCAATGCAATATCCATGCTCCGCGTGGTTCCTTTTTTCTTATCGCGGTGCGGCGTATGGATCTGTACCGGCAGGTTTGCTTCTTTCGCCAGTTCCAGTTGCAGGCGATAATATTTTTCTTCTGCCACGGTTTGATCATCAAAACCAATTTCACCTACGCCAACCACACCTTCTTTGTAAATAAATAGAGGCAATATTTCCATTACCTGCTCAGCAAGCGCTTCGTTATTGGCCTCCCTTGAATTAAGGCCGATGGTACAATAATGTTTAATGCCAAACTGCGACGACCTGAATCGTTCCCAACCTATTAAACTGCTATAATAATCCCTGAATGTGCCAACGGCAGTGCGAGGTTGCCCCAGCCAGAAAGCAGGTTCAATTAGCGCTACCACGCCGGCATCTGCCATTGCCTGGTAATCATCGGTGGTGCGTGAAGTCATGTGCACATGCGGATCAAAAAAACGCATGCCTTTAATTGTATCAAGATAACTGGTATCATTACTATTGGGTTGCAGCTCTTTTTCTGTCAGGTTTCCATTACAACACATAATTACTCTATTAAAATTTGAAAGAATATTTTATGCAGCAACCGCTGCTTCTTTTGCAAGCGAATGCCAATTTAATTTACCCGATTCAATTGCGTTCGCTGTTTCGGGATATTGATGCAGCAATGTTTTGGCCGGTTCGTAGTTACTGTTATAACAGGCAAGCAATGCGGCCTTTTGTTCAACCGGGTTTTTGCTTTCCAGCACTTTTTGTATGTCGCTGAAATTTGCTGCATTAATAAATGGGGCAACACAACGCCACAATTGCGGGTGCACTGTTCTCGATGCTGCCCAACGTTCATGCGCATAATCGCATAAAGTATCAGCGAGTGCTTTATTAGCCCTTTTATCAAGACCGATGATGCGGTCAATATCCTTCTCCGTAAAAAAAGCTTTCAACACTAACTGGTTCCATGCCGCTTCGCTTAAATATTCCGAAGGATAAGGATTATCGCAGATAATCGTTTCCAGCACTGCGCCTATATTGCTTCTTATGCCTTCCGCACAGCGTGCCGCCCATTTTTGCGGGTAAGCAAGAACAGGTAATGCGCCATACAAGGTTACCAGTTCATTCACTTCTGCTGCAAGAAACAGGTTCTCTATGATTTTTATATAGGCATCTTCATTTGTATTGTCTAATTGCAGCAGGAGCCATAGCCTGCACAACCGGTCAATAGTATATCCGGCTATAGAAAACCCCGGGCGTATTTGCTGCAGGGCCTTTAATTGTTCTGCTGAAACCTGTATATATTCCTTGCCCGTTTTACGTGGAATTAAAACAAAGGTTTTATTAAACTGTACAATATCACCAGGCAAAGATTGCTGCTGCAGCCACTGCCAGGCTGCCGGTGCAAGTTGCTGCTCAATAATCCCGGTGAGAAAGGCGTTCAATCGTTCTATTTGAAAAACATACATTTATTAATCATTTAAAAGATCGGCGGGATAAAACTACTTCAATTTTAATTTTAACTATCCTGCCCCGTGCGGGCAAATAAAACAATAAACAATAAACCAGCTATGATTTACCGCATGCAAAAAAAGTTTAACATACTTATACAATAGTTTTAATGTTTGCACAGAGAGTCCCGCGATTTAGTGAAAACAGGTTCAGGTGATATCCTTCATACGTCGATCCTGTGGGAAAAGCGCTTGCAGAAAAGGCTTTCAACCCAGCTTTAATCACCCGGCCGCGCCTCACCCCGGTTCGTTTTTATTCTTGACAAAAACAAACCAATTACCACAAAGAAAACTCCAACAATCGTATAAATGCTGATAACATCTTTTACTACCAACGCGGCTATAATAAAACCAAATAACGGGCAAAGAAACAGCCACAAGCCTGCGCGAACAGCATTCAATTGCAATAAACGCAACCATAACTGCACGGCAAAAATAGAAACGGGTATGGCCAGCCAGCTTACAGACAGCCAGAATTTACTATTGAAATGATTATCGGAATTTCTATAAAAGAAAAGTGTTACAGGCAGTAAAAATAATCCGCCAAGCAAAGTTTGCCAGCCATTAATGGTAAGCAGAGAAAGCCCGTTCCATTGCCTGGATGAGAAATAAATAGCGCCAATAGAATAAGATAACATGCTTAAAAATATTGTTATCAAACCTGCAACACTTACAGTGGCATCGCCCATTAAAGGCCATGAAGCACATACAACTCCAAGTGTGCAAACAATGATAGAAATAATGATGGAGTAATGCAGTTTCTTTTTTAAGAAGAATACCGAAAGAAAGCTGATGAACACAGGATTGGAAGCAATAGCCAAAGCGCCTATACCTGCTGTAACGTTTTGCATGGCGATAACATACAAACCCAGGTAAACACTGATGTTTAAAAAGCCATAAACCATCAATTGCTTCCATTCTTTTTTTTCAGGCAAACGTTGTTTTAAAATAAAATGTGCAATAAACAACATAAGGAATGAGGCAAGTGCAAAACGCACTTCTGCAATTACCAAAGGCTGCGCGGCCATAAGTCCGATCTTAGTGGCAGTTGAAGCCGATGCCCATAAAACTGCAAAGAATATTCCTGTAATAAACCAACTAAAATTTTTATTAATATGCATCATTATAATTGAACAGCATCACTTCATCAGGTGTGCTGCAAGCCCTGCATGCAATACCATTCCTGCCCCTTTAAATAAATTCCCTTTCGCTATTTGTGCAACAATTCTATCGCGGTGAAGATAGCCATACCATTCACCATTTTCTCTGGCGGCAATGAAAAAGCCAGAATACAAAACAGCAGCGGTAATAAATCCTTTTGTAATTACATTCATGTGTATTTGTAAACTTGCTTTGTAAAATTTTTACTTCCATTTTACTGCTGTAAAAACAATTTCTTTATAGCCATCCCTTTCATACAATACACCAATTGTTTTTTTATTAAGCTTTACCAGATCGGAATAAGCCGTAAAATCCTTTTTACGGCTGTCAGCGCTTTTATCAACTGCAATGGCTTTACTCCATGTTTTGCCATCATTATAACTGATGCGCAGTGTAAGGTTATCCCTTTGTTTTATATCAGCAGCATTGCAAAAGGCAATAATGTTTTTACCTTTTTTTGTGCCGATATTTAAAATACTTCCCTGGTTTACAGGATCGATGAGTATTTGATCAACGTATGTTGTATCCCATGTTGCACCGCCATCGCTGCTGATGGAAACAATCCTTGCCTTCACATCCCCGCTTTGGTTGCGGCTGTTCATCATTAATCGGTCACTGCTTAATTCTGCCGCCATAGATTCATTGCTTCCGGGATAATTTACCGTTGCTCCCAAATGAAATGTTTTGCCATGATCATCTGTATAAAACCCATGCGCAGTATAGTCTGTAAAATGTTCTTGTGGTGCGCCTGCAGAATGATTGGCGGCCACAAAAATTCTTCCTTTATATTTTCCGTTTTGAAACTGCATGGCATGGCCAGGCGTATTCGCATAACTTCTCCAGTCTTCCGCAAAAGTATAAGCCGGATTTATTTTTGATTGTTTGGGACGATGCACCTGCGTTGTAATATTTACAGCATCGCTCCACGTGTTACCGTTATCAGTTGAAGTTTTATACCAAACTTCGCGCAGGCCATTCCCCATTCTTACTTCGCCTTCGTGATTATTGCCTGTATTATAAAACAGAAAAATACGGCCACGGGGATAAGCCTGATCGGTTAAATCAACAACGGGTGCGGGATTGCCCGCCTGTAATGAATCAACATCTACAATGGTTTGCAACGGCGACCATGTTTTACCGCCATCATGGCTTTGCTTCATTACAATATTAATGTCGCCAAAATCGCCAGCGCCGTTTACCCGGCCTTCGCAAAAAGCCAGCAGTTTTTCATCGGGCAAACCAATGATTGCCGGGATGCGATAACTTTTATGCCCTTCTGTTCCCGACACAAAAACAGGAACCTTTTGCTGCGCAAAAATTTGTATGCATGAACAAAAGAAAAACAGGCAGGCAAATAAATGTTTCATTAGTTAATTAATTTGAATAGTAACCCGATTACTGTTTTTTCGTACACGATCTGCATTAATTTTCTTTTCGCTGTTCCACGAGATTTTCCAGCCATAAGGTTTTATAATAAGCGGGGCAATAGAAATAATAATTAATATAACTCCAGTGGAGGAATACTTGTTTGAATGGCGTGGGATAAGAAAACGCCGCTCTTGCCTGGAAAAAAATAAATTGCTGCTGGTTGCTTTTTTCAAATGCTTCAATATCCGTGAATGGGGGCATATAATATTCATCTTTCACGCCAAGCCGCATTAAAGATGTGCTTAAAATAATTTTATCCATCACGTTATTACAGGCATCAAATTCTTTTTTGGCATCATCAATTAACTGTTGCCTGTACACTTCCAATTGAGGAAGATGAAAAGCGCGCATCAAACGAACAACATGATAGATTAAAATAGAAGACCGCACATAATAAGGGGAGAGATAGGTGGGGGCACTCATATATTCCCGGTTACGCACCATTTCTGTAAGCAGTTGTAATGTGGCGCTGTCCTGCTTTACAAACGGCAGCTTTTTATCCAAAACGAAATATAAAATATTACAATGCACGCCAAAGTCAAAGTCGGGCACGGTGCGGCTTCCAAGGTAGGTGCTGTAAGCGGGAATGTTTCTATACTTTTTATAAGCAGCAATTATTTTTTGTTTGGAAAGATTGGCAACATCTATCAACCGTTGCTTTAAATCTGTCACATCTTTATCACTGCTGCTGTCGGTCATTAATATCATCACTGTATCATCTGCATCTTCACCCTGCCCAAAAACCTGTTTCAAATATTTAAAGTAATACGTGCCCGGCATTATCGGGTCTTTTGTTGCCCAGAAACCATAATAAGGATAATCGTGTTTATTGCGGTATAACGGATAAGAATTCCGGGCTTCATGAATAATATTTTCGGCAATAGTTTTATCTGCAACATTCAAATAAGGCAGCATATTACGCAAGGAAAAAGCAGTAATAGCCGTATAAAAAACAGTATTATCCGGTTGCAGGTTATGCGGGGCACCGCCACATTCGCGATACGTTGGAAAGCCGCCCCTGTAAAAGAAACCATCTTCTTTAACCTGCATTGACTGAATATCCAAAAGTAAGGCACGAATAAGCGAATCTTTATTTTGTGCAGAAACTGCTTCAAAAAAGCATAAAAAAATAAGTATGGTAAAAATTAGTTTAAACATGCTTTACGCACTTTAAGGAGATGGGGTGATCTTATAAATGTATTTCAGCCATTTTAAAATATTGCCAGGCTTTTCCATATCAACAATCATATCTTTCCTCTCCAGCTTCCACCAGTTAACTTTGCCTTTCTGTTGTTTTTGTGTTTCAATAAACTGGTCGATAGCCACAAGGCTTCTTGCATTGATGGTATTCATTACAATGCAAAAGTCCTCTTTATCTTTCTTTGCATAAGGCAATGCATAAATTTTTTTATTCTGCAATTGTATGCGTTCCATAAATTCTTTTTTAAAATGAACGTAGTCATCGCAGGTATTTATCAATGTATAAATATTATCACGCACATCTTTATACAAATCAAAAATATCATTGCCGAGCTGGTATAAACTACCGATTAAAAAAAGCACTTCAAGCATTTGCATGCTGGCCGCTTCATCCAAACATTGATGGTAGATAATTACGCTTACAGCACCCTTTGTATAAGTAATGCGTTGCATTTCTTCCTTTGAAATGCCAGGCTTCGTTTGCGCAATGGTTTCCACCTGTATATCCAGCACATCTTTTGAGGCTTTGATATATTCTTCTTTGTGCGGAACGGTTTTCAATAAATAGGTTTGGATTTCTTTTGCCACATGCGATGAAAACGTAGTGGCAGTAAAGGTTTCAGGATGAAAAGTTATTTGACATATGCTATCGTTATCCAGTTTATCAATATCAAACAAGTCATCGCCAACAGGCGTAAGAATGCCGAACAATGTAGCCCGCTTACGTTCTTCCTTACTTAAACTTTGCCCATACAATCTTTTATAACTGCTGCATAAAAAAGACGTAATAAAAAGACCGTAATATTTTAAGATCTTGCCGCGTTGCTCTGCCTCAAACCTGCCATTATATTTATTTTCAAGTTCATCCAGATAAGGAATAAGGAATGTTTTATTGAATTGTTTCTGAACTTTTATTTCACTGTAAACTTTCCTGGCGATATTGATATAACGGAAGAAATTCATGTATAATTCAAAAGTAAAAAGTAAAAACCCAAAATAAGCAAGCGTTTCCACTTATAACTTAAAACTTATTACTTATAACTTTACTTCACATTCGCCACTACTTTTGCGCCGGCTCTTTTAGCAGATTGCATTACGCGAAAAACTTCGCCATAGTAAGAAGAGGTATCAGCATTAATTACAACCGAAGGCGTATCAACGGTGCTGCGATTTTTATCAACCTCAAATTTTATAAGGCTGTCGAGGCTGTTGGGTTCAATCTGGCGGTGACCAATATAAATGTGCTGGTCTTTATCAATGGAAACAACAATATTCTGTTTTGCCTTGGTATCTTTTGTGCCTTTGGGATTGTTTACCCTTACAACATTCGGGTTTGCCAGCGTTGATATAATCAAAAAGAAAAACAGCAGGATGAACAAAATATCATTCAATGTTCCCGAATGCACTTCAGCGTGTGTTTTAAATCGTCTGCGTATATTCATAACTATAAACTCAAAACTTTAAACTACAAACTAACGCGTTGGCTCCTGCAACACATCAATAAATTCTGCGCTGGCAATTTCCATCCTGTTGGCTGTTTTATCCACCTGCGTATTTAAAAAATTGTAGGCCACATAAGCCAGCAAACCAATTATAAGTCCCGCAGCCGATGTAATCATCTTTGTATAAATACCACCTGCAATTTCACCCAGTTCCAGTTCGCCGGTTGCTGCAATAGCAGAAAACAATTGCAGCATACCCACAATGGTTCCCAAAAATCCAAACATGGGCGCAATGCCTGCAATCAATGAAAGTATATTCAGGTTGCGCTCCATTTTATACATTTCAATGCGGCCCACATTTTCCATGCTTTTTTCAATAGCGTCAATGGGTTTGCCAATGCGTTGAACGCCTTTATCAATAATGCGGGCAACCGGGTTATCCGTATTACGGGCAAGGTTTCTTGCGCCATTTATATTGCCTGTAATAATATTATCGCGAATGATATGCATGAAGTTGGCATCAATTCTCGAAGCCTTGCGAATAGCAATCAATCTTTCAAAAAAAACAAAAATAGCCACGGCCAGCAACACATAAAGCGGATACATAATCCAGCCGCCCTTATTCAGCAAAGTCCATAAATTCATGGTTTGCGGCTGTTGTGCAATAGTGTTTACAAGCTTTGAACTATCAACCTGTAATAAAAATAGCATGCTTATACTTTTTGATGTATGCAAAATACGTTCAACCACAAAACAACGGTGGCACTGTTGATAAATTACCTAATAATGTTATTTTAAGAAAGATTTTGCAGCAAAGCTATGCTTCGCTACGTGTTTTTTGGTTACCGGCCAATCATTTCATGGCATCACCTGTTGCGTCGCATTACCGTCATCCATATATTTTTATGGCAGCAATGGGTCTTCCTGAATCAACATTAGAATTGATTCAGACAATCAGCAATTGGTTATTTGCCACTATTGGTCTTACGCATGGAAGCGTCTGACCGTGTGCAAGTTTTCAGTCACCGTCATTCCTGTAAAACATTTGTATCTTTGATACATGCAGCAAACCGCAGCAAAATATGTAACCCAGCAGGATTACCTGGCCTTTGAGCGTAGTGCTTTGGATAAACACGAGTATTACAAAGGCGAAATATTTGCTATGAGCGGTGCATCATTCAAACATAATCTTATTGAAACCAATTTAAGGCGGGCTTTAGGCAATTTCCTGCAGGATAAAGATTGCAATGAATTTGGCAGCAACCTGCGCATTCACATTCCATCCAATACATTATATACTTATCCTGATATTATTGTTCTCTGTGAAGAACCGGCATTTGTGGATGATGAATTTGATACCATCACAAACCCATCTGTTATCATTGAAATTCTTTCACCATCTATCGCCAATTACGACCGGGGCGCTAAATTTGATCTGTACAGGGAAATAACATCTTTACACGAATATCTCCTCGTTGATTCAACAACTATTCATGCAGTTTTATATGTGAAGAATGATGATAACACCTGGACCTTGTCAGAAACAAAAGATTTAGACCAATCGTTAACAATTCCTTCCATCAATTTCACCATCGGCATTCGTGATATATACAATGGCGTTGATAAAGTAAAGCGTTAATATTATCTTGCCCGCATGTTGGCATGCAGGCATATTGCGCTCACACAGTTTCGCAACTACCAGTTTGAATCTTTCAACTTCAACGAAAATATTATTGGTATTTATGGCCAAAACGGAAGCGGTAAAACCAATTTGCTCGATGCTATCTATTATTTATGTTTCACCAAAAGCAGCTTTAACCGCCCCGATGCACAAAGCGTAAAAGATGGCTTTGCCGGTTTTCGCATTGAGGGAAAGTTTGAAAATGGCAGCGAAGAACATCAACTGGTTTGCATACTGCGCGAAAATAACCGCAAAGAATTTTTGGCGGATGAAGAAAGTTATACAAGGTTTTCAGAACATATTGGCAAATTTCCCTGTGTGATGATAGCGCCCGATGATGTGTCTTTAATTACCGAAGGCAGTGAAGAAC
>JAEWBD010000327.1 GCA_023391315.1 Bacteroidota bacterium
ACATTATGTTTCATATTGCCATTATGAAAAGGACATTTACTGATGTCGTTAGAATTGTCTCCCATTTTATGCGTTTTTTATTGACTGAAATTTATTGAATACTTCGGGTGACAAACTTATAACATTCAGCCAATAAGCATAATCAATTAATTTTATAATTTGATAGATTAAAGCTATGATGTTGATGCCTATAACCTGGAGTTGCTGTTGGCAGGAGGGCAGCGCAAATTATAAATCGTTTAAACCTTTTCCTTTAAGTATATGCTGCATATGTTTTTCAACTCGTGCTGCACGCGTTTTGGATAGTTTGGGTTGAGAAAAATAAAAAATATAGGCTCTTTGCCGCCCCGGAGTTAATGCATTAAACGCTTTTTTTAAAGCAGGCGATCTATCTAATTTATTTTGAAATTCTTCAGGAACAGTAAATTCCGCAGTCTTTTTAAGCTTTACTTTCAGGCCTGCCTTTTCAACTTCAATCGCTTCATAAATATAGGCTTTTAAAACAGGCTTTAGTTTTATTATCTGCTGAACATTTATAAACCGAACCTGGCGTGCCGACTGTACATTTTTTGTTTGCTGGATAAGGATGTTATCCGCATCATTCAGCAGAGCACCCTTGAAAAAAAGAAGCGCACAATATTCTTTAAAGCCATGTATCAGAACAATATTTCTTTCCTCAAACGTGTAACAGGGACAGCCCCATTTCAGTTCTTCGGTCAGGCCGCAATCAAGAATGACTGCTCTTAATTGCTCATATTCTTTCTGCCATTTTGAGGCCTTGTTAAAAAAGAAATCAACTTTTGGGTTCATGCTTCCATCCGGCATAATCAATTATTTTATGCATGTTTTACAATTAATAAATTAAACCCTCAGCAAACCGCGAAACCCTCTTGCTGCATAATAAGATTCAGCACCATTATGATAAGTGAAAACATGGTTGTAGCGGCGGTCACAGAAAAGGGCGCCGCCAAGTTCCCTTATTTCAGCAGGGGTAGTTATCCAGCTTGAAGTTTTTGTATCGAACTTTCCTGTTTTTTGCAATTGCCTATATTCGTTTTCCGTTAATAGTTGTATGCCCATTTCAGTTGCCATTTGCAGGGCACTATTCTTTGGTTTGTGCTCTTTTCTTGATTCAAGCGCTTCGTGATCATAACAAAGGCTTCTGCGGTCTTTAGGGCTTTCTGCTGAGCAATCATAAAAAACATATTCGCCCGTGTTTTTATCAAATTCAACAACGTCAGGCTCGCCACCTGTTTCTTCCATTTCACGGAGCGACCACAACTTTTCAGGATTCGCTTCAAGTTTGGCCTGCACTTTATTCCATTCAAGGCCCTTGTGGCGGTGCATATTTTTTTCAAAACGGTTTCTTAGAATTTTAAGCAACTCTGCCTGTTCCGTTTGTGGTAATTGTTTTTTCATGCGTTTTGTTTATTGGTTATTTTTAAAACGATTTTTCTATCCACAGGCCTGAAATACCATGACAAAATAGTGAGAATTAATAAAAGTGTTGGTCCGAATAATTCCTTTGCTTCGTTACCCACTGTTAAATGCGAAATAATTGCCCCCGACATGAGGAAGAAAAATCCTGCATATGCCCATTCTTTCAGCAAAGGAAATTTTGGAATAAGCACAGCAATAACCCCTAGGATTTTCCAGGTGCCGATTATCGTTAGAAAATAAATGGGATATCCCAACCCTGCAGATGTTTTCTCAACTTCTTCTTTGGTTTTGAGTAGCTGAACAATGGCAGTTGAAGTCATGCCCAGTGCCAGCCAAACTGTGGCGATCCAATAAATGATTTTATTCCTTTATTCATAATGCAGCTTTTAATCTGTTTACAATTTCCTGCAGGCGGTTATGGGCCATATTGATGCCTTGTGCAAAAGGCATTTGAAGCAGTTGGTTTTTGAATTCTTCCGACTTAAATAATATTTGCATGGTAAGCCTGCTCGTATCATCTGTAAGTTTTTCAAATTCCAGGTATTCAAGCTGAACGGGAAACGGTGTATTTTCCATTTTAAATGTTCTTGTGATTTTTTGGTTAGGTATAAATTCATGTATAGACCCATTTGCCCTAAACACCACCTTGCCTTCATGCGATGTTTCAAACTGGTAACTGCCGTGTTGTTTATTCTCCAGCTTCAGCACTTTTGTACCCATCCATTGTTCTACAATTTCAGGATCTTCATACGCTTTAAAAAGTAATTCCACGGGCAAATCAAACTCTCTTGTTATTATGATTTCCTGTTTGCCGTTTTCAGCATTAACTTTTGTTTTTCTTTCCATAAAATAATTATTTTTTGGTTTTGTATTTCTTCATAATTGTTTCCAGTTTATTAAACCTGTCGTCCCACATCTGCCGGAAGGGTTCGATAAAATCATCTACTTCTTTCATTTTTTTTGCATTGATATAATAATAAATTTCCCGTCCGGTTTGCTGCTGTGCAAGCAGTTCGCATTCGGTGAGTATTTGCAAATGTTTTGATACCGTTGGCCTGGCAGTATCAAACCTGGAGGCTATTGCCCCCGCTGTCATAGATTGTGAGGCTGCCAGCAGGAGCAATATTGCCCTTCTTGTAGGATCCGCTATTGCCTGGAATACATCGCGTCTTAAATTCATTGCGTAGCTATTTGACTACAAATATATATATGTAGCTATTTAACTACGCAATTTTTTTTTGAATTTTTTTGTGATTGGTTAATAGTGGTCAATACCTGCAGATTAACAAGCTGTTTTGTACGTTAATTGATTTAAGGTACTTTTGTGTTTTAAATCTATCGGTATGAAATTATCAAGACAAACCCTTTTTTTCTTTATTATTTTAGTTGTTGTAGCAACGCTTGTAAAATTTATTTGTGCACCGCAAATAAATTTTAGCGGCTTTACGGCCGTAATTGCCATTTCATTGTTTGCGGGCTTAACCATACGCGATAAGAAGCTTGTGTTTCTTTTGCCTTTGCTGGCGCTCTTTCTCAGCGATGTTTTGTTACAGGCATTATATGCTTTAAATATTTTTCCCTTCGCCGGTTTTTACAGCGGGCAAATAATGAATTATGCTTTGTTTGTTGCCCTTGCGTTTATAGGCATTGCATTCAGGAATTATAAAACCACAGGCGTTGTGGCATCGGCAATTATGGGCCCTACAGTTTTCTTCCTGCTTTCTAATTTTATTGTATGGAAAACGCAGGCTAATATTATGGGTTACAACCAGGATATTAGCGGTCTTTGGCAATCTTACGCTTTTGGCTTGCCGTTTTATCGCAACAGTTTAATATCAACTTTTATATTCCTCCCGGTATTTATTGCAGTTTATAACCGCATTAAATATGGAAAATTGAGCCTTGCACATTGATTGTTTAGTGTTGTAATATTTTAAAGCCTTGCCTTATTGAGCAAGGCTTTTTTATTCCGGCAGAAAGAGGATATGAATTGAAGAATTAGTTAACGATTATAATTATAAATTGAGTGTATGCAAAAAGTTTCAAAAGCAGATGTATTATTGATAGGCGCAGGCATTATGAGTGCAACGCTCGGCATGCTGCTTAAGTTACTGGATAATTCCCTGCGGATAAGAATTGTTGAACGCCTCGACAGCGCTGCTGCTGAAAGTTCAGATGCGTGGAATAACGCAGGCACAGGCCATTCGGCATTTTGCGAATTAAATTATACGCCCGAAAAAGCTGATGGCTCAATTGATATTTCCAAAGCTATTAAAATAGCAGAGTCTTTTGAAACAAGCAAACAATTCTGGTCATACCTCGTAACAAATAATATCGTGGAAAAGCCACAGGATTTTATACGTTCTATTCCCCACGTAAGTTTTGTATGGGGCGATGACAACGTTAATTATTTAAGAAAGCGTTACATGGCTTTGCAGCAAAACAGTTTGTTTGAAGGCATGCAATTTTCTGAAGATGATGCTGAAATTGCCAGGTGGGTTCCGTTGGTAATGAAAGACAGGGATACGAATAATGAAGCAGTTGCTGCCACAAAAATGAACCTTGGTACAGATGTAAACTTCGGTTCGCTTACCCGCTGTATGTTCAACCGTTTATTAAAGTTTGATGATGTGCAGGTGCATTACGGCCAGGAAGTGGAAGATATTGAAAAGCATGATGACTATTGGCATGTAAAAGTAAAAGATGAAGAAACAGGCAATAACAGTTTTATTGTTGCACGCTTTGTTTTTATAGGTGCAGGCGGTGGCTCACTGCCATTATTATTAAAATCCGGTATTCCAGAAGCAGAGGGTTATGGTGGTTTTCCTGTGAGTGGCCAATGGCTGCGTTGCAATGATGAAGCAGTTATTCAACAGCATCATGCAAAAGTATATGGCCTTGCAAAAGTGGGTTCGCCACCAATGTCAGTTCCGCATCTTGATACCCGATGGATAAAAGGCAAACAGGAATTACTGTTTGGCCCTTTTGCAGGTTTCACCACAAAATTCCTGCGGCATGGTTCTGCATTCGATCTTTTTAAATCGGTTAAAACAGATAATATAAAGCCAATGGTTATTGCCGGGCTGCATAATATTCCGCTCACAAAATATTTAATTGAACAGGTGATGCAATCGCCAGAAGACAGGCTGGAAGCGCTGAAAGAATATTATCCTGATGCAAAGCTTGACGAATGGGAACTGGTGGTGGCGGGCTATCGTGTGCAGGTAATTAAGAAAGATGAAAAAGAAGGCGGCATACTGGAGTTTGGAACGGAAGTAGTAAGTGCTGCTGATAGAAGTATTGCCGCATTGCTGGGCGCTTCGCCGGGTGCGTCAACAGCCGTTTCTATTATGCTTGATTTACTGGCGCGTTGCTTTCCTGAAAAATTAAAGCAGGATAGCTGGCAGCAAAAGCTGAAGGAAATGATCCCTTCTTACGGCAAATCTTTAAAAAATGACAGCGCATTGCTTGCCCGGGTAAGAAAAAATACTACCGGAGTATTAGGATTAGAACTCTGATGATTTTAAAATCGATGCGGCAAACATTGTTGTATTATTAGATTAATTGTTAACAATAAAAATGTTTTAATTAATGGCACGAAATTTCTTTTAGTATATAAAAACATTATTTATGGAAAACAATAAAATGGTGGCTGAAGTGCTCAATGACCTTATACAAATTAATAATGACCGCATAGACGGCTATGAAAAAGCGATAAAAGAATTAAAAGCTGAAGATAATGATCTGAAAAATGCTTTTCTTGGTTATATAGACCAAAGCCGTAACCTGAGGAATGCCCTTGGAACAGAAGTAGAAGTGCTTGGTGCGAAAATGGAAGATGGTACAACTGCAAGCGGTAAAATTTACCGGGCATGGATGGATGTGAAAGCCATGTTTACCGGTAAGGACAGGCAAACTATTTTGAACAATTGTGAATATGGGGAAGATGCTGCACAAAAAGCGTATAAATCTGCACTCGAAACAGAAGGCTTGCCTGCGTACATTTTCACATTGATTACAAAACAAAAAGATGATTTAAAAAAATCCCATGATACAGTAAAAGCATGGCGCGACCAGGAAAGAATGGCGCATAAAGAAGCTTAATTATAAATGGTTTCGTACAACTAAACCTCAGCCGGATAGCGATATCCGGCTTTTTATTTATGCAATGAACTCAAATTCATTTTGCAAATTGTTTGCTGACAATCAGGTTTTTGTCGCCGGGCTTATAAACATAAAAACCTTCTCCGGTTTTTACACCAAGCTTGCCGGCAGTTACCATATTTATCAGTAACGGGCAGGGTGCATATTTTGGATTCCCAAAACCTTCGAACAAAACTTTTAGTATGGAGAGGCAAACATCAAGGCCAATAAAATCTGCCAGTTGCAAAGGGCCCATGGGATGCGCCATTCCAAGCTTCATAATTGTATCAATTTCTTCAACACCTGCAATGCCTTCATATAAACTAATGATGGCCTCATTGATCATAGGCATTAAAATTTTATTGGCTATGAAACCGGGATAATCGCTTACCACGCAGGGAACTTTGCCTAACTTTTTGGAAAGTTCAGTCACCATTTGCGTAACGGCAGGCTCAGTAAGAAAGCCATTGATTATTTCAACCAGCTTCATTACGGGCACCGGGTTCATAAAATGCATGCCGATAACTTTTTCAGGCCGTTTAGTTGCCGATGCAATTTTTGTTATAGATATAGAGGAAGTATTGGTAGCCAGTATGGCTGAAGCCGGCGCATATTCATCTATCTCTTTAAAAATTTTCAATTTAAGCCCGGGGTTTTCTGTTACAGCTTCCACAACCATATCTGCATCTACAACGCCTTCCTTTATTGATGTAAATGTTGAAATGTTAGTAAGTGAATTTTTTTTTGTTTCCTCCGTGATTATACCCTTTGCAATTTGCCGGTCGAGATTTTTGGAAATATTTCGCAGCGCTGATTCAAGTTTTTCAGGGCTTATATCAATAAGGTTTACATCAAAATTATTTTGTGCAAAAACATGGGCAATGCCATTACCCATAGTGCCGGCGCCTATTACGGAAACTTTTTTTATCATAGTGTTTGTATTAGTCGATAAGTTGAAATGTTGATTTGTTGACAAGTTGTAATTTCTAAACATTTCAACCATCCAGCTATTCAACTGCTCATCGCATTTTTTCAAGTAATTGTTTTCCTTCTTCCTTATATGCAGTATCATCATAAGTGCGGTTAGGCAGCTTTATAAGTTTATTTAAAACTTCCAGCGCCTTTGCCGGCTGATGGTCGTATATATACACTTTGGCAAGATCGAGATAATCCTGTGCAAAATAGGGTTCTATGCGCCGGGCTTTTTCCATATAATAAACAGCAGAATCAATTTGCGTATCCGGAATTTTATCATAGAAATCTTTCACGCCTTTCTTTTTTAACCAGCCTGAATGTATCAGTTCAAAATGCCACATGCCCAATAAATAATTTGCTTTGGCATTGTTGGGATTAGCTGTAAGCGATCTGTCGCTGTAAATTTTCACCTGTTTTATATTTTCAATTAATTGTTTATTGTCAGGATCCAGCACATTCATTTTATAATTTACCAAAGCCATTGCATAACATACATCTGAATTGGTTGAATCTTTTGCGTAAGCCTGCTGTGCATAAACTAATGCCTGCTTAAAATAATTTGTTTTGGAATTTATATCTTTCTCACGGTTGCCTATGCTGCAATTGAGTTCAGCACATTTTACCAATGCGTTTATATTTGATGCGTCTGCTATGGCAAGTTGTTTGTATTTTTCCAGAGCGCCGGCTTCATCAAACTTTAATTCGAGCTGTTTGGCTTCACGGAGCAACGCTGCATTATCCTGTGCAAAAATCTGCAGTGATAAAACCACGCAGATAATAAAAACAGGTAATCTTTTCAATTTAAAATTCATGGTGAAAACTACGGATTTTGTTTAAGATCATTGCGCTTTGCGGTATAGGCTGCAACAACACTGCCGTTGAAAAACGGGATAGGCGGATTTAATTTTCTAATGCTCACTTCCAGTTCCTGCACGCTTAAAAATTTTCTAAAAATTTCATTCGCTACTTCTGTAGCAATAGTTTCAAGCAGGCGGGTAGGTTTTTCCATGCGTTGCTTTACCAGCGTGTATAATTGAGTGTAATCTATTGTTTCAGCCAAATGACGAACCGGTATTGCAGCCGGTTCAAAATATACAATAAGATTTACTTCAAAATTACCACCAGCCTTGCTTTCTTCTTCATGCACGCCATGGTATGCATGAAACTGCATTTTGCTCAATTCAATTTTAAGCATAAACAAATCTATATTTCAACTTAACAGTAGCAAAAATAAAATCGTTAATCATTTGTTTGCAGGGCGGCATGAATTAATTATAACGTGATAAATAATTTCCAAAACCCCTTAGATGAACATCTGCACCAATAAATTATTTATCGCTATATAATGGCGATTTCTTCAATAAATACTGGATAGTGCTTTTATATGCATCTAATGTGCTCCAGAAGGAATCACGGTCGCGGCCAAAAATCTTGTCACCGGTATCTTTATAAATCTCCATCAGCACAGATGTTTTATAGTTTTGCTGCGTTGATGTGGAGCTGTAAACATTGCCAGAAGTTTTTGAATTGTTCCCTTTTTTATCACTTCCGTTTTTTGTTTTCTCGTCATATGTTGCGCTGCCGGATGAAGTGAGGCTTACTGCGTTTGTAGTAACAGTGCCCCGTATTATATATTCCACGCCTAACAAATTGCATAGCTGCTGGTTAGTAAAATTTCTTATGTTTTCAAATGAAATTCCTGCAGTTCCAAGTAAGGCATTAGTATTAGAGGGGTCTTGCAAACTAAAGGTTGTTGACTTGCTTAAATAAGTATAACATTCTTCCTGCGCTTTATATCCCCACTCAATACTGTTTTGCTGGTTAAGGCTTAAAAAGCCAAAAGGCAGTATAGCCACTTTATTGCGATGATCCGCATTTGCTTCGCTTGTTTTTATATTGGTAGTAGCGATTGTATTGGCTATCGGCTTAAGACCTTCAAAACTTTGTACACGCCCGCTTGCAAAAACAATTTTTCCTATATCAGTTTTTTTGAAATTATATCCAAGCGTTTCTCCTTTATAGGTAAAGCTGATGGCGCTATCATTAATGGCGGTAACCTTCCCCACGTTTATGTCGCCGTTTTTCATATAAACGGAGTCATAATTTTCCTGTGCATTAACTGTGCCCCAACAAAACACTGCTGCTATAATGAATAAGATATTTTTCATACATATGGTTTTAAATACTGCTGTTTTTTTTACAAAAGCTAAGAAACGAAATTGATTTAAAGGTTATAAAAAAAGCTGTAAGAGATGCTAAAAAAGATTAATGAACTGTAATGGCCTGCTGTTTATTTTTGCTCCAAATTAATGCATGATTTTTTTGTCAATCCTTATTTTAATCTTTATAGTCGCTACAATCCTGGTTTTTCGCCTGCCCGGCTTTGGCAGGCTTCCTTCAGGAAAACGGCTGGAACGAATGAAAGCCTCACCCAATTATAAAAACGGTTCATTTCAGAATGAAAGTTATACACCAAGTATTGTAGAAGGCACGAGCATGCTTAAGGTATTAAAGGAATTTTTTTTTGAAAAAAAAGAAAGAAGAAAACCTTCAACGGAAATCCCTTCGGTAAAAACCAACCTGCATGCTATTGATATTAATAAAAACGTGCTGGTTTGGTTTGGGCATTCATCTTATTACATGCAGCTTGATGGCAAACGCATATTGGTTGATCCTGTTTTTTGCGGGCATGCTTCACCTTTTTTCTTTAGCGTAAAAGCTTTTGCAGGCACCGAGGTTTGCGCGGCTGTTGATGTGCCTGAAATTGATTTGCTGATTATAACACATGATCACTGGGACCACCTGGATTATACAACTGCAAAACAAATTCAGCCAAAAGTAAAACAGGTAATAACCGGGCTTGGCACAGGAAGCCATCTTGAACGCTGGGGTTATGATAATAATATTATTACGGAGATGGATTGGAATGAAGATGTTTCGCCTTTGCCAGGATTTAAAATATCTTCTATACCAGCGAGACATTTCTCGGGCCGGGGATTAATCAGGAATAAAACGCTCTGGCTTTCGTTTATTTTGGAATCACCAACAAAGAAGATTTTTATTGGCGGCGATAGCGGTTATGATAAACATTTTGCAGAAACCGGCAAAAGGTTCGGCCCATTCGATCTCGCTATAATTGAAAACGGCCAGTATAATCAAAGCTGGAAATATATTCATATGCTGCCGGATGAAGTGGTAAAGGCTGCTAAAGAATTAAATGCAAAACGCGTAATTCCCGTTCATTCCGGCAAGTTTGCCCTGGCATTGCATGCCTGGGATGAACCGCTTAAATTAATAACTGAAAATAAGGAAGCCTATCATCTTAATATTATCACGCCAATGATAGGAGAGGTGGTTGATCTGGATAATGAAAACCAGGACTTCTCTAAATGGTGGGAAGGAATTGATTAAAGAAATATGTTCTTTGAATTTCTTTAGGAAAGGAAATTCTAACGGGCAAACCTGCAAGGTTAAAACTGATAATTTAATATTATTGCAGCATGAAAATAGCATTGATAGGTTACGGTAAAATGGGCAAGGCCATTGAAGCAATAGCAAAAGAAAATGGCGATGAAATTGTTTTAAAAATTTCATCATCCAATCAAAACGAGTTTACTGCAGATAATTTAAAACAGGCTGATGCAGCCATTGAATTTACCAATCCACACAGCGCTGTTGAAAACATAAAGAAATGCCTTGATGCCAACATACCAGTTGTGTGCGGTACCACAGGCTGGCTGAAAGATTTACCTGAAATAAAAAGCTATATAGAACAAAAAACCGGAACCTTTTTATTCGCCAGCAATTTTAGTGTTGGTGTTAACCTGTTCTTTGCATTGAATGAATACCTGGCTTCGTTAATGAGCAGCCATAAAGAATATCAGGTAAGCATTGAAGAGGTGCATCACACACAAAAAAAAGATGCGCCAAGTGGTACGGCTATTACGCTGGCAGGGCAGTTACTTGAAAAGATTAAAACCAAAAAAAACTGGGTGAACGATAAAACCAATAACGAAAGTGAACTGGAAATTATCAGCAAACGCATTGATGATGTGCCAGGTATTCACACCATAAAATACAATTCGCCCATTGATTATATTGAAATAACGCATTCTGCTTATAACCGTAAAGGTTTTGCAGGCGGCGCCTTGCTTGCTGCAAAATTTATTGCAGGCAAAAAAGGTATATTCACCATGAAGGATGTATTGGGGTTGTAATTAAAATCCAAGATTTAAACCTGCTTTTACAGTAAACCACGATGCCCAGCCTTTAGGGTTTTCTTCGTGAATATTATCCCACATTACAGCGGCATCAAACAAACCGAATTTTACACCTGCGCCAATGTCAGCGGCAAAGCGGGTTCCGTCATTTGCGAGATAACGGCTGTTGGTAAAACCAACGCCTGCATCGCCTTGCACAAAAAGAAAATGCATGGTAAGCGGAAGGTATTGCCTTATGCCCACTTTAACCGGCACATAAGTAAGATAACCATATTGATTGCCATCATCAGCAAAAAAACGGGTAGTGCCAATCATAGCATTGAACATGGTTTTGCCACGCCCGATTAAAATACCAGCTTCAACTCCGGCGCCGCCGGTATATAAATCTTTGCTGCTTTTATCAAGCGGGGAAGCATATAAT
>JAEWBD010000332.1 GCA_023391315.1 Bacteroidota bacterium
GGTATACTGCTAAACATATATTGCCTGATAGCAATTCATCTGCTGAATGGCTGCGGGATGGAGAGAATACCCCGCTGAAGATGTGCGGGTGGCTTATGTGGCGGAGTAGCAGCGACAGCCCGAACCGCGGTTGACAACTTTCATGCCGCTGACAGCCCAATAAAAATATTGAAAAATGCTTACCCTATTTCCTGCCAATGCCCCATTTTGCCAAACTTTTCAATACGTAGCTGTGTGCGGCGTTCTGGCGTTAAATCCCGTACTTCGTTGAGTGCTTTTTTAATATGGTCTTTTAGTATGGATGCAGATAAATCGTAATCCCAATGAGCGCCACCATCAGGCTCAGGCACAATATCATCAACCAGTTCAAAACCCTTCATATCTGTTGCCGTAAGTTTTAATTGTTCCGCCGCTACTTCCTTTTTCTCCCAGCTTCTCCATAAAATAGTGCTGCAATTTTCCGGGGAAATAACGGTGTACCAGGCATTTTCCATCATTAAAATGCGGTCACCCACACCTATGCCTAATGCACCACCGCTGGCGCCTTCACCAATGATACAGCAGATAATGGGCACCCGCAGGCGTATCATTTCGTAAATGTTCCGGGCAATGGCTTCACCCTGACCGCGCTCTTCGGCTTCCATGCCGGGATAAGCGCCGGGCGTATCAATTAAAGTAATAACAGGTTTATTAAATTTTTCGGCGATTCTCATTAAGCGCAGCGCTTTGCGATAACCTTCCGGGTTAGCCATACCAAAATTGCGCAACTGGCGGGTTTTGGTGTTGATGCCTTTTTGCTGCCCTATAACCATTACCGTTTCGCCATCAAGCTCGCCCAGGCCGCCTACCATAGCTTTATCATCCTTTACATTGCGGTCGCCATGTATTTCGATAAAATTGGTAAGCATTTTATCAATATATTTCATGGTATAAGGCCTGTCCGGATGACGACTCAGCTGAACGCGCTGCCAGGGTGTAAGATGTGCTGTAATATTTTTTCTTCTTTCAAAAACCGAATTCTCTAATTGCTGAATGGTTTGAGAATAATCTATTTTGGAGTTTTTTTCTGCAAGTTTTTTTGTTTGATCAATTTGCTCATATAGTTCTTTAATCGGCTGTTCAAAATCCAGGAACTGCCTGTTGGGATACTGCGGCATATTGTTAAATTGTTGGGCGGTAAAAGTAAGAGAGAATTTTTAAATGCAACTGATGTTTAAAATAGTATTCAAATAAGAAGGTGTGAAGCGGGCATGGAAATATCGGACGTCCCGAAGTTGGTGTCTCTTAATATTTTAAAATTCGTAAATTGTTGGTAATCGAATTTGCACCCTATCTAAAGAACATTCACCTTAATTCACCAGGAAAATAAAGTTTGTGCGACAATGCATGCGTTGTAGCCTATATCTTGAAAGTCAGGCTAATATAGGTAAGTTCATTTTATTTCACAAAGTTCATCTGATCCGATGTTTAACGGTTTCAGAAGTCTATTTAAATAATTTTCAGACGCCGCGATGTACGTTATCTCAATAATTTCTTCATCGCTGCTGTGCTGCTTCAAGCTGTTGTACACATCATCACTTATAGCAATGCCTGTTGTCATTTCTTTAACATAGCGAAAAATAGCTTTTTCTTTTTCATTGTATTTTGCGTTGTTCTCAAAACTAAGCAGATCATAAAATTTTTCTAAACCAATACTTTGTGTAATGGCTTTCTTCATGGCGATATCCATGCAAAAAGCGCAGCCGTTTAAAGTGGCTACTAAGTTTTGTATCAGGAATTTATCTGCAGGCGCAATAAGCTTTAAACTATTCTCTACACTGTACAACTTTTTGACCAATAATCCTATTTTCGGATAACGGGCATAAATCACTTTTGCAGGCATTATCACTTTTCCAAATTCTTTTTTCATCAACATATACATAATATGCCTGAATAAACCTCGGGGTTTTTCTATGGGCGCAATTCTCGGCTCATTATTTTTTTCATTTTTCATCTTACTTAATTTATGTGCTTGATTCTTTTTGTCTGAATGAACAGCCACATTAACCAAGCAAAAATTATTTGAAAGAAAATTTTTGCAGTTGTGCAACAGCTTTATATTTAAAAATAATTGCCATGAAGTACGATCATTGTTGACATTGCAAAGTAAAGTTGCTATCCACCAAAGAGATTTGAATTTGAAATCATTGCTCAATAATTTCATCTGTTGGCAGAGTTTTGTTACAGCTATGTTCAATTTCATAATGCGATTGTATAGTTTTCATATTGAAAAAAACATAGTCTGTTAAAAGCGGCTCAATTCCTGTTCTTCTAAATTCTGTTGCTATTTGTCCCCGGTGATAAGTTGAGTGATTGATAATATTAAACAAAATATCCTGAACGCTGCTGGTGAATACATCGCCTCTCGTTGTTTTGCACTTTATTGTCTTATTTAAATCATACTCATCAACTATTAGCAAAGAATCAAAATAGTTTGTCCTGTCATCCTGCTTCATTTTAACAAGACGGCGAACGTCCCATGGAGAATAGAAAGGTATTACATTTTCAATTTTGCAATTCCATATATGCTGTGCATTAAGTATATGGCTAAAAAGACTTAAGCTTTTAGCTGATAAAATATTTTCATGGTCCAGCATGGTTCTAATCAACGCCTGGTTGCAACGGTGATTATAATCAAACAAATTTTTAAGAAAGGTGTTCATCGCTTTTTATTTAAATATTCGTGTCAAACGTTATCTGAAAGATTTTGTTGTTGTTTGTCCAATTGTTATGCACCTGGTTTATTAGGCGTAACGACGCTTATTCAAATTGCTATTGTTCAAATCTCCTTCCATTGTAAAGAGCATTTTTGTAAGCATTTGGCTGAATTTGATGAATTCTGAATCTTTTTGCATGTCTCATATTTTAAAGCACAAAATTGGTACGAATGTTCTAAATAAAAAAATATTTGGTACAAATGTTCTAAAATAATTTATACTTTTGCGTCATGCGTTTTTAATAAAATCAAATTCATATGGTAACATTTAGTAAGAAAATTGAGATCCAGGAGTTTGCAGAAGTAATCTGGAGTGTGATGATTGATGTAGAACGCTGGAATGAATGGACAACTACAATTACACGCATAAAAAAACTGAATGAAGGAAGCTTTAGTAAAGGAACGAGGCTTTTAGTTGAACAACCAAAATTACCACAAGCAATCTGGAGTGTTTGCGAAATAGAAGATGGTAAAAGTTTTACAATGGCAAAAGGAAATTTATTTTTAAGAGTGGAAGCAAGGCATAAACTGGAAACAATTCGTAATGGAACTTTGGTAACCTTATCACTTGTGTTTTCCGGATTGTTTGCAAAATGGGTAGCTAAAAAATACAGACTTCTTATGGAAGAATACCTTGCCATTGAAGCTGCCGGCTTAAAAACAGAAAGTGAGGCAGGTATAACATTAATGCTTAAGCATTCACTTTAGAAGGCTAAAACAGATACTACTTTTGAGCAGAAATTTTGCTTTAATCAAACTATAAACGAAAAAATTGAGCACAAAAGAGAAAATATTAAAAGCTGCACTTCAGTTGTTTAACAAACATGGCATTGCGCGTATCACTGTGCGGGATATTGCACAAGAAATCGGCATCAGCCATGGCAATTTGTGCTACCATTATCCAAACACCAATGATATTATCAGCGCTTTGTACGATGAGCTGTCCAAAAAAGTAAATGACATGCTTGATGAACTGCAGCCCGATGAAAATGTATTTCAAACGCATACAAATGCTATCAGAACTATTTTCACTTTGGCATACAAATACCGTTTTTTTTATTTGCATTTTATCGAAATAACGCAGAGGCTACCTGCTCTTAAAAAGAAACACTACGAACTTATTGAACAACGCAAAACACAAGTCAGGTATTTCTTTGATGTTCTGCGGCAGCATGATTTATTTAGAATGGATTTATCCCTGGAGCAATATGAGCTATTGATTATGCACTGTTTTTTATATGGTGATTTTTGGATTTCGGGCAGCGAAATAATGTATGAAGGTGCTGCATCTAAAAAAATAGATTTTTATGTAAACGGGTACCTTGCGTTATTTATGCCTTATCTCACCGAAAAAGGAAAAAAACTTGCAGCGCTCATTACTTAACGAATTTCATTATTCCAAATGCATACTATTATAAACTTGGTTAAACCAATTTTTAATTATAAAAACAGAAAAGAGAAAAAAATAGAGGTATCATGAAAAAGTACATAGCAATATTAAGAGAGCCGGAGGGAAGAAGGGAACAACATTCAGATGACGAGATTAAAAAGCATCAGTTAAACTGGAAAAGCTGGCTTGAAAAATGGAGGCAGGCAGGCAAATTAATTGACGGCAGTGGGCTAACCTTAAATGCCAGAATTGTTTATAATGCTGATTTGATTGAAAATAAAATACATCAAAATACGACAGAGATTATAGGTGGCTTTCTGTTAATCAAAGCTGAGAATATAGACGATGCGGCAGCAATGATAAAGACTTGCCCGGTTTATGAATTTAACGGGTATGCTGAAATAAGAGAATTGCAAAATCAGGATTAATAGTACTACTTGAAAATTTCTAGCGATTATTAAAGCTGCGTAACAATCAAAAGATTTAAAATGGCTATCAGAAAAATATTTAAAGCTAAACCAGGCGAGTATCCTGCCTATACAGAAATGTATATGAAGTGGCTTCCCAATGATGGATTGATACTGCAACACTTAGAAGATAATTTTTATGCAGTAAGAGATTTTATTTCATCCTTGCCCCCCAACAAGCTGCTCTATCGCTACCTCCCTGATAAATGGAGCATTAAAGAAATACTTGTACACATTGTAGATGACGAACGTATTTTTTCATACAGAGCGCTTCGGTTTGCACGGAATGAGAAAGCAAATCTTATAGGCTTTGATCAGGATAGCTATGCTTTTCATTCAAATGCTGATGAAAGACCTTTAGAGAATATTTTTGAAGAGTATGAAGCAGTAAGGAAAGCTACAATTGCCCTGTACAAAGGCTTGCCTGAAGAGGCCTTTGACAGAATGGGGCATGGAACCGGAACATTTAATGATGCGACAGTAAGGGCGTTGCTTTTTCACATAGCCGGCCATGAGCAGCATCATATCAATCTCATAAAAGAGCATTATTTGTAGAAAATTTTTATGGAGTACTGAATACTTTGAAAGATTAATTTCTCAAACAATCAGCACTCCATTCTCCTTGCAAACCCATCTACTTTACCGTTTATCTTAATGTAAGAACTTTTTTATCTTCAAGGCAGATCGCTATTAAACAATCACGAAACATTTTCTATGCATTCATCATAACAATCAACATAAGCAGTGAATCTCCTTTAATGTATGCTCTTCCACACAAGATATTACTTTGGTGAACCGGTTCTAACAAAGATTTGGAAATACTATTTTCAAAAGCGGATGCGATTCTATTTTCAACAGTTGCGTTGAAATTGTTTTACGCTTGCCGATGGCTTACTTTATGTTCAGCATAATTCTTCATGGGAAGCAATACAAATTTTTTAGTCTTGTATTTCACCAAAACACTGATAAACGGTTCCAGTATTTTATAAAAGCCTTTTAGTTTCACAGAAGCAATTATACGGTAACAACTTTCGTTTGCCGCAGATTCAAAAGCGTTAATGAATACTGCGTTATATAATGGTTTGAATTCTTCAAGCTTTATTTTTTCGGACGACAGAAAGGTTAACACGTTAACTACTTTACCAGCAGATTTATGTGTAACCTCAATTGTGAGCTTGTTATCTTCAACTCTAATTAATCTGGCTTTTTCTATGGTTAAGGGAAATAATCTATCCCAATTTTCATAATCCTTGTAGATATCAAATAAATCTTTTGCAGCAGCCTGAATATTTATTGATGTACAAACGGATACCATTAACTTAAATGTTTTTACAGATTAGAACAAATGTACTAATCATTTAAATTTGTTTTATACTTTTAAATGAAAATGAATTGTTCTCCGTCATTTCAGTGTTGACCGTGCCTGTATGTAAGGTAGTTTAGGTTTAAAGGATGTTTTGGGGAAATTAAAATATCCAGCAAGGATTTCAGCGAATTCGGGTACGCGGATATTAATTTTTTTTGAGCATCCGAATTTGCCACCTGAGAATTGAGATTATTTAATATTTTTTGATAGGGGGAGAAAACAAAAAAGCCCGAAAACCATTGATTTTACGAGCTTTAATATTAATTAACATCTAAGTTGCGGACCGGACGGCAATAATGATGCACTTCTAAACTATATTCAACTTCTCTCAACTATATAGTGGGCTTCTGTTTTTCAGAAGATTGCAACAAAATAAATTATTCCTGAGTTCTAACTTTATTGTTCCTGATAGCTTTTTTATAGAATAAAATAGAATAAGCTATGGGACAGCCTATCAAATTAATTATTAAAAAAGGTGCAGTACGCAATGATGGTACTTCATTAATCTTCTTACAGTATTGTCATTCTGCCGACAAAAGAGTTTTATTAAGCACTGGTGTTGCTATTCCGCCGAAATTCTGGAACAAAAAAACAGGAAGGGTTTCAGAGAATTTACCAACTGAATTTGGTGACGTACAAAAGTTACAAAATATTTTAATTGGACATCTGCGTAAAGCAGAAGACATGATAGAATATGCACTTGTAAGCTTCCCCATAATTCAGCCGGTGCATTTAGAGTTAGCAAGAAGATGTATTGTTAACTTTAAAATTTATAAACATGAAAAGGAAGCTTACAGAAGGCCAGAT
>JAEWBD010000385.1 GCA_023391315.1 Bacteroidota bacterium
GCCTTAAAAAACGCAATAAGCTTGGCGATCTTATCTTGCCTATCGCTGCAATAAGAGGGGAGGGCACATCAAACGATTATTTTCCGCCGGAAGTGCCTGCCTTGCCAGCCTTTGCTTTGCAAAAAGCTATTTCAACCACCATAAGAGATTATCGCACCGATTACTGGACAGGCACCGTTTACACCACCAACAGGCGGGTTTGGGAGCATGATGACGAGTTTAAAAATTATCTTGCTAAAATACGGGCGTATGCCATTGATATGGAAACGGCTACCATATTTACCGTGGGTTTCTATAATAAAATTCCTACCGGCGCTTTGCTGCTGGTAAGCGACCAGCCTATGATTCCTGAAGGTGTAAAAACAAGCGAAAGTGATAAAAAGATTACAGAACAATATGTGCAAAGACATTTGAACATAGGCATCGACAGCCTGAAGCAATTAATTAATAAACAGGAAACAGTAAGACACCTCCGGTTTTAATTTCTTTGTAAATTGCTATGCTAAAAATAAAATAATGAAAAACACTACATCTGTATGCAATTATGCCAAGAATATTGCAAACCTGTTTTTATTCATGTGCCTCTTCTTATGTATAAATGTTCAGGCGCAGGACAGCAAGGATTATAAATTCAGGCTTGGTATTACTTACAATACTTCATCGGGCGATAAAGCGCATGATATAAGTATGTGGTTATCTGATGATGCTTATACCGGCATTGAGGCTTCGGAAAGCGGTGGAAGTGCTTTCATTATTTTTAATATGAAAGATAAAAAAATGATTACTATAATGGAAGCGCAGAAAATGGCCATGATTATGGACCTTGGAAAATACCAGCAGATGATGGCGCAAAAGATGGAAGAAGCCGAAGATTCGCTGCCAAAAGTAAAGGTTGAAAAAACGGGTGTTACAGAAAAAATACTGGGATACAATTGCGATCAATATAAAATTACAGGCGATAAAAGCCAGACGCTTGTATGGATAACAAAGGAGCTTGGCAGCGGTTTTGCCGGTTTTTCAAAAAGCCTTATGATGATGCTGAATAATGGCCGGGGTAAAACGCAGGGCGCTTCTGTTCCTGACATCCAGGCTGCTGCAGATGGCGTGATGATGAAGATGGAAGCAACAGACCTTTCTTCCAATAAAGTAACAAAAATGGAAGCTACAGCCATTAATAAAGACGGGAAGGAAGTAAATATCAGTGATTATAAGATTATGAGTATGTAAACCTCCGTATTGTACTATTGCCTCGCTGTATTATAATCAGCCACAGACGCACAGGAAGTTTTGTGCATCCGTGGCTGATAAATTTTAATCAATCCTCACACTTTCACAAATAGTTTCTCCAAGCCTTTTTCCGGGCTTGCTTCATTTCTATTTGAAGATTCCTTTATCTAAAGTTTCCCTAGCCTTGGATTCTCTTTATCATTTCATCAATTTATTTTACCGCTCATCACCGTTTTATAAAAGTATCTTTTTTATAAAATGTTGGATATCAATACAAATTGTATAGTAATAATACTTTCCACTGCACATTACCTAAAATAAAATAGTATTATGTTTTGCATAGTACTGAAAAATACCTTTATCTTTGTGATGTCAATTAATCAATAACAATAAAAAACAAAAAATATGAGAACAGAATTCATCAGCCTTTTTGCAGAATTAAATGCAATGGAGCTCGAAAATCTAACAAGGGAAACCAGGGAAACAATTGCTGCTGATGTACATGTTGAAGAGAAAAAAACTGTATTCACTGCAGCCAACCTCTGGAGCATTCACAACCGGAGGCGCGAAAGAACCTCAAGAAGGTATATGTAATCAAATTAACCAACCAATAAAATATTTTAAAATGAGAACGCAATTAACCAGCCTGTTTACAACATTAAACACCACAGCGCTTGAAAATTTAACGAGAGAAATAAAAGAAACCGTTGCTACCGGCATCCAGGTTAGAAATGTAAAACCTGTATTTACCGCAGCTAATCTTTGGAACATTCACAACATGCGGCGTGAAAGAACCTCAAGAAGGTATATGTAATCAAATTAACCAACCAATTAAAAATATTTTGTATGAGAACTGAATTCATTAACCAGTTTGCAGAAATGAACGCCTTGACACTGGAAAATTTAATAAAGGAAACAAAAGAAACTGTTGCTACTGATGTGCACACTGAAAACACAAAACCTGTGTTTACGGCAGCAAACCTGTGGAACATTCATAATAAAAGAAGGGTAAGAGCGGGAGGAAGGATGTATGTTGCCTGATTATAATCCAGGCTTAAAAATTAACGGCGCAGCTTTAATGGCTGCGCCGTTTTTATATTCAGATTAATTTTACCTAAAGGCAAACTTCTTCAGGAAGATATTTTGCAATCAGGTCTTCATAATATGATTTCAATTCTGAAACAACCGGCGGTTTCGGGCTTTTGGAATATAAATCGTAAGGATTAAATTTCCGCACCCAGTCAAACATTTTGCGGTCATGGTCATTTAATAAATGATCATAAGCATTTTCGCGGTGCTGCGAATAAAAAGAATGATAACGTATCATGTACAGCGATGGTTCCGGCATATAATCTTTTACTATCTGGTATAAATATTCATCATGGCCCCAGCTCATGTGCACATTATCCAGGCCGCAACCATGTTCATAAACGCCATACTTGGTATTGTACCGTTCATCTTTACTATCGGGATTAGCGTCGAAAAATTCAGGGTAAACAATTTTATCGGAATGGGCGCAGCCAACAGGAAAAGTATCGCCCACCACAGCCCACTGCGGTTCGCCAAACAGGCAAAGCACTTTACCCATATCGTGAATAAAACCGGTGAGTATAAACCAGTCGGGATGTCCATCGGCGCGAATGGCTTCTGCTGTTTGTAATAAATGCTGCAACTGGTCCAGCTCAATATCGGGATCGGAATCATCAACCAGCGTATTTAAGAATTCCATGGCTTCCCAAACTTTTAATTTTTTGCGGTTGAACTGTAAAAAATCTTTCCGCTTTTTCATTACAAAATCATAAGTCTGGTATTTATGGTTGAGGCGGTAAAATTCCCGCACCGTATCCCTGCCTGGATTATCGTAATTGCGAAATTCTTCTTTCGCTTTTGCAGGCGCATCGGCTTCGGGATAACGTTCCAGCACATCATCTTCCCATTGTTCTATGCTGTGCAACGGGCTAATTTCTTCTTTTGTGAAATTCGCAGCATTCATTATTTGATGTTTTTTAGTGCATAAAAATAGCTCTTTTTTGCAGATTAGTTTATTACTGCTCTCAGCGGATTTAAACCAGAATATATTAAAACACAAAGTTTCATTAAAAAGCTGCCCGATCTTAGCTGCGGCAATAATTTGTTTGTGCTTTTTGTAGTTCAAAAAGCATTACCAGAAAACAGTGTATAAAGCAGCAAGAATGCCAACAATAATTACCGAACCAATTATAAAACCAGGTGAGCAGCGAAACATGCTTGTATCAATTTCAAGCGCTTTAGGGTTATGTTTCGTTTTCTTATCTGCAAGACTAATGAAGATCATAAGCATAATAATTATTACAAACACAATCGTCATGCGGTCAAGAAAGGGGTAATCCGGAAAAGCGCCATTTGTCCACACAGGTAAAAATTTAAGGATGGTTGAAAGTGGAATAGTTAACAAAGTTGCGGTTAATGCAGCAGCAGAATTAGTGCGTTTCCAGAAGAAACCAAGCAGGAAAATAGCCAGCACACCCGGTGAAATAAAACCAACATATTCCTGTATAAACTGGTAAGCCTGGTCGAGGCTTTTTAATGCCGGCGCCACAATGCCGGCGAGTATCATAGCTACAATAACGGTAAGGCGCCCCGTTAAGACAAGCTTTTTTTCTGAAGCATTTTTATTGATGTATTTTTTATAAATGTCCAGCGAGAAAATGGTGGAAATGCTGTTGGCTTTGCCGGCAAGTGAAGCAACAATAGCTGCTGTTAATGCGGCAAATGCAAGCCCTTTTAATCCATCGGGCAGCAGGTTCATTAATGTAGGATAAGATTGATCTGGTTTGATAACACCATTGCTCATCATTTCCTGCTGAAACATGCCGTTTTGGTGCATAACAAACATAGTGATGCCGGGAATTACGACGATTAAAGGAACGAGCAGTTTTAAAAATCCGGCAAATAAAATTCCGGAGCGTGCTGTTTTTAAATCTGCGCCTAATGCCCGCTGCACGATGTATTGATTACAGCCCCAGTAATTAAGGTTGTTGATCCACATACCACCAATTAAAACCGATAATCCCGGCAGGTCTTTATAATAAGGATTTGATTTATCAAATATCATGTGAAAATGCGAAGGCGCTTTTTCACGGATAATGCTTAAACCTTTTAATACATCTTTTCCAAAACCAAAATGTTCCGATACAAGGTTGAGAGCAAGAAAGGTTGTAACCAATCCACCCATAATTAAAACCAACACCTGTATTACATCGGTATAACCAATTACTTTCATGCCGCCAAGCGTAACGATAATCGAAAAAATACCGAGGCCGGTCATGCACCATTCAAAGCTTATTCCAGATATAGAATTTACGGCCAGCGCACCGAGATAAATAATGGAAGTGAGGTTAACAAACACATACACCAGCAGCCAGAATATAGCCATGATGGTGCTTACTTTATCGTTGTACCGCTGCGATAAAAATTGCGGCATGGTATAAATCTTATTTTTTAGATAAACAGGAATAAAGAAGATAGCAACAATTATCAGCGTGGCAGCGGCCATCCATTCATACGTTGAAATAGCAAGCCCTAATGCAAAGCCTGAACCGCTCATGCCAATAAAATGTTCTGCTGAAATATTGGATGCTATTAAAGATGCGCCGATTGCCCACCAGGTTAAAGATCCTTCGGCCAGGAAGAAATCTTTTGAATCCATGTGGGCAGATTTCTTTTTATGATATATCCAATAACCATAAACAGCAACAACAATAAAATAAATAAGGAATACAATGTAGTCGGGCGCTTTTAAATGATTCATCTGGCTGCAATCGTTGAATAAAAAAGGAAAGTAAATAATTTTTGAACAAATGCCGCCATAAATACAACAGCTTCAAATTACCGTTGCATTATTTATGTTGAAATAATCATGGAAGTAAAGATTATTTCAATATAACTGTACCAAGCTGTTGCGTAATTTCTCTTTCAATACCTTTTAAATAACGGTGCACTTCCATTAATTGCCTTGTCTCATCCCAGTTGGTTGATTTTTCAATATCTTTTTGGTTCTGCTCAAACATTTTTTTAATCTTATGCAGCTTGAAATAACTCAGGCTCATGGCTACATCTTTACTGCTGTTGTCAACATTTGAAACCTGAATGTTTTCCAGCTTTTCATCCCAGCGCTGGCTTAATTCAAATGGAAATAATGTTACGTTCACTACAAGGCTTCTTATCCTTTCTTCTTCATGGTACAACAATGTTTTAGCCGAAGGCTGCAAACCCGTCTCATAATAATTTCGGAAAGTGTTATATAAATAAGCCATGTCGGGATTATCAAAACTGAATTGTTCAAGCTCTTTAAAAATATGTTCGGCTATGGTATGGTCATCATCCCATTTGTTTAAACCATATTCAAGCAAAACACGCAGCACACTTTTTTCCTGCGCCTCATCAGGATGAAATAAGAGTGCTGTTTTATCTTCTTCAACAGTTGCAGTTTCTTCCAGGCCGGGAATGGATGCTGCCTGTTTCTTTTCTTCTTTGGCAACCTTGTCGTGAATAAATTTATTCACCAGGTTTATTAAACCGCTTTCATCAATCTTTAAAGCAGCGGCACATTCATGTATATAGGCCTGCCTGCGTGTGAAATCTTCTGCGCGGTTAAGCTTGCTCAAGCTTTCTGCAACCTGGTTTACCGCTTCATTCTTTTTGGTTATATCATTGCCCGCTTCCTTCAGCAAAACATCTAACTGGAATAGAATAAAATCTTTTTTATTCTCAGCAATGAATTTTTGAAAAGCAGCAGTGCCAGTTTTCTTTACATAACTATCCGGGTCTTCATTATCAGGAATTAAAACAAGTTTTACGTTAAGGCCTTCTTCAAGCGCCATATCAAGACCGCGCATGGCCGCCTTCACACCCGCCGCATCGCCATCATAAATAATGGTAAGGTTATTAGTATATTTTTTAATGATGCGCAATTGGTCTGCCGTAAGCGATGTGCCGCCGCTGGCCACCACGTTGTCAATACCCGCCTGGTGCAGGCTGATAACATCGGTATAACCTTCAACCAGTAAACATTCATTGTTTTTATCGATGGAATGACGGGCAAAATAAGAGCCGTATAAAATTTTGCTCTTTACATAAATTTCATTCTCCGGTGTGTTGATATATTTCGGCGCCCTGTCTGCCTTGCCAATTACACGTGCACCAAAACCAATTATTTTCCCTGTATTGTTATGAATAGGGAAGATGATGCGGCCGCGATAGTTGTCAAACAATTCTTCATTGCGTTCAACCAGCAAACCACTTTTCAGCAGCACTTCTTTATTGAATTGGTTTTGCAAAGCAGCCGTTGCAAATGCATTTCTTGCCTGCGGGTTATAGCCTAATTGAAATTGTTCAACTATCTTAACATCATAACCACGTTCTTCCAAATAAGTTAAGGCATGCGATTGCCCTTCTTCAGTGTGCAGCAATTGTTCGGTAAAAAACTTTTGTGCAAAATTGTTTAAGGCATGCAGGCTTTCGGCGGCCTGCTGAATGGTGCGGGTTTCATCGCTTACTTCTGTTTCCTGTATTTCTATGTTATAGCGCTGCGCCAGCCATTTCAATGCCTCGGCATAAGAATATTTCTCATGCTCCATTAAAAAAGTGATGGTATTGCCGCTTTTGCCACAGCCGAAGCATTTATAAATTTCTTTTGAAGGCGATACGGTAAATGATGGCGTTTTTTCATTGTGAAAAGGGCAGAGGCCGAGATAATTGGCGCCGCGTTTTTTCAGCTTCACAAATTCGCCCACCACATCAATTATATCAATGCGGTTTGTAATTTGTTCTATGGTTTGTGGTGCGATCATTGCCGTAAAAAATCAAAAATAACCATTCCCGTTTTGCTTTGAATCAAACAAAAAAAATTGGCTTAGTATTGCGGGTTAAAAATCAAAAAGAATGAAAAAAATATTTGCAGCGTTTGTTATAGTGGCATTATTTACGGCTGTTGATTCATCGGCGCAAAAACCTGTTGATCTTAAATTTAATTTAAAGAAAGGTGAAAATTATGCGTATGCTTCCACCATGGATATAGAAACAAAGGGGAATATGGGCGGCCAGGACGTGGACGTTAAAAATACAGTAGGCATATCTTATCTTTTTACCAATACGGGCGACAGCGCCGGCTGGAAAAAACTCAACTCCACCATAACAAGAATTTTTATGAATTTGAATGTAAGTGGAATGAGTATAAATTATGATTCTGATGAGCCGGCTGACAGCAGCGATATGGTTAGCGCAATGCTCGGCAAAATATTGGGCGCCATGAAAAACGGCCAGTTTATGTTTACCATAAATGAAAAAGGAGAGGTTGGGTCTGTAACCGGCTTTGAAGAAATGATGCAAAAGGTGGCGGATGCTGCTTCCGGCGCAGGGCCCATGGCAACCATCAGTAATGCTTTTAGTGAAGACAATTTTAAGCAGAACATACAGCAGTCGTTTGGGGGTTATCCCGGCAAACCTGTAAAACCGGGCGATACCTGGACGGCTGCTGTGAACACAGATGCCGGTGGAGCGCAGATGACATCGGAGAATACTTATACGCTTGAATCCGTGGAAGGAAACACGGCTATTGTAAAAGTTGATGCTAAGATTTCTTCACCTGTGGCAGATTCCACCGCCACTATTAACGGCACTTCCACCGGGAGTATAAAATACGATATTCCTTCCGGTCTTGCTATTGATGGTGATATGGATACCAACCTTGATATGAAAATAAACCAAGGCGGCCAGTCTATGCCAATGACTACGGATATTAAGATGAAGATTACCGGCAAGAAATCTTAAGCGGAAATAATCAGCACTCAATATTCAATATTCAATTTTTAAGTGATTATAATTGCATAGCGTATTGAATATTGAGTGTTTAACCATTATTCTCTTTTGTTAACCCATAGGTTTTTAAAATTTTCAACAGCACGCCATTCGTCCAGCCAAAGCCATCCTGCGATGGATATTCGCCACCACCTGCGGTAAGATGCGTATCTATTACGTTATATTTTTCCATCAGCTTGCCGGTGTTGCGGTAAACTTTTATATTCAGCATTGACCAGTTGTGTGCCAGCGTTGCTGCCAAATCTTTTTGGCCATAGTTATCCAGCCCTTTTATCGTAATCCATTGCAAAGGCGCCCATCCATTCGGCCAGTCCCATTGCTGTTCTGTATTGATAAGCGTGGTTACAACACCGCCATCTTTTAAAAAATCCTGCCGCACTATGGCTGCAGCTTTTTCAATATAATTTTCAGGTGGAATATTAAAAAAGAAAGGCGTAATGCCGGCAATTGTTTTCTGGTTATTTTGTTTGTTTTCACTGATGTTGTAATCATAATACCAACCATCTTTTTCATCATAGAAATATTGATTGATGGCGGCTTTGCGTTGTGCTGCTTTTGCGGTAAAAGCTTCAGCTTCGTTTTCTTTTTTATGTAAGGCTGAAGCTTTGCTGATGGAGGATTCAAGATGATACAGCAGGCAGTTCAGGTCAACCGGGATAAGATTGGTTGTTTGAATGGTGCTGAATGTTTTACCATCTTTAAACCAGCGCCCGCTGAAATCCCAGCCGCTTTCACAGGCGGCGCGCAAATCGCGGATAAGCTGGCTGGCATCTGTATACTCATTTGATAAAGTAGAATCCTGCCGGTATGCTTCGGGGCGCGGGTTATCCAGTTGATCGTAATACCGGTTTAGCACAATGCCATTTTTTAATTGAACACAATGTTTGGTGGCGTGCGTTTTATCCATCCAGTAATCATATTCTTTCAGCATGGCCGGCAAATATTTTTTATAAACTTCATCACCCTTATGCGTTGCCAGCAATTCAATCATGCAGGAAAAATAGGGAGGCTGGGAACGGCTTAAAAAATAACTGCGGTTGCCGTTTGGAATGAAGCCAAATGTATGAATAAGATAAGCGAAGTTTTCAATCATGTCTTCAATAATATCCCACCGGTTGCTTTCTGCAAGACCAAGCATGGTAAAATAAGAATCCCAGTAAAACACTTCGCGAAACCTGCCGCCGGGAACAATGTAAGGATAAGGCAAAGGAATTAATGAACTGCCTTCAACGGGTTTATCTGCACTACGTTGCAATACATTCCAAAGCTCTTCTATATGTTCAATCACGTTGTCTTTTATATCTGTACGATAACCCGCTGCGGCGGATAATGGAATGATAAAATTATCTGCTACAAATTTTTTAATGCTTTCAGCCGGGGGATTGGTTATTCTTAATTTTTCATAATCCGCTACAATCATTTCAGGCTCGCGATTGGGAATGCAATCCACAAAAGTTTTATTATCGGGAAAGATTTTTTTTAGCTGAACATCTTTAAAAAGATTTCCATATAAATCGTAGGGTGTTTGCATTAACAACATGTCCTGTATTTTTTTATAAGAAGGAAAGTTCATGGTTTTAAATCAAAACACAAGCCGAAATAAATTAACCTGGAAATGCTCAATATTTTATAAGCCTGATTTACATTTTTCGGTTGTTCCTGTTGCCTGTTTATCTTTACAGCATGCTTACACAAGATGAAATAAAACAACAGCTTGGTATTTATGCTGCAGATTTTATAAAGAATGATATGCTTATTGGCTTGGGTACAGGCACTACCGTATATTATCTTTTAAAGGAACTGGGAAAACGCAAACAACAGGGTTTAACTTTTACGGCCGTGTGCACATCACTTCAAACACAGGATATATTAAAAGCGGAAGACATGGATTTTATTTCGCTGGATGACGTTGACCGCTTGCAGCTTGCCATAGACGGCGCTGATGAAGTGGATAAAAACGGCAGCCTTATTAAAGGAGGCGGCGGCGCTTTACTGCAGGAAAAAATTGTGGAAGCAGCGGCAGATGATCTAATAATTATTGTGGATGAAAAAAAGAATGTGGAAACGCTCGGCGCATTTCCATTACCGGTTGAGGTAATTACATTCGGCTGGAAACAGGTAAAGCAAAAAATTGAATCAACATATAATATAGAAACCCGGCTTAGAGAAAAAGATGGCAAGGTTTATTTAACCGATCACCGGCATTATATACTCGATTGTTTTTTTAATACAATCCCTAATCCCGAACAATTAAATACTGACCTTCATTTAATGCCCGGTGTTGTTGAAACCGGCTTGTTTGTTGGCATGGCCAATAAAATTATTACAGGCCATTCAGATGGCAGCATTACGGTAAGGAATATTTAAAACCTGCCCTTTATCAGTGATAAAATAAACAGGATTATAAAAATAAAAAACAAGATGCGGGCAATATCGGTGGCGCCTGCTGCAATATTGCCAAAGCCAAAAATGGCTGCAATAATGGCTATCACTAAAAAAATAACTGTCCAGCGTAGCATAGCATAAGGTTTTAAGTGAATAATAATTAGCCTATCTAAATA
>JAEWBD010000399.1 GCA_023391315.1 Bacteroidota bacterium
GGATTTGATAGTAAACAACGTTAATAAACCTGCTTTTATATATCGCAATGAATCCAATCCGCAACTGCATCATTTTATTGAATTAAAACTTAATGGAAACGGTAATAATACGCAGGGATTAGGAGCAAAAGTCTATTTATTCAGCAATGGAAAACAACAATACCAGGAGCAGATGACCGCAAGAGGATTCCAGTCTTCCGTAACGCCTGTAATGCACTTTGGACTTGGAAAAGACAGCAGTATTGATTCGCTGAAAATAGTATGGCAGAGCGGTGAAATGCAGGTATTAAAAAATGTAAAATCAAATCAATTTATAACACTGGATGAAAAAAATGCCACGCTGCCATACATAACACCGCCTTCGCCAAAGCCTTTCTTTGAGGCCATACAATCAACCATTGTTTTTAATGACAGTTTAAAAGATGTGAATGATTTTAGCAGGCAGCCTTTATTGGTTAACCCGCTATCTTATGCAGGCCATTGCATTATAAAAGGTGATGCAAACGGTGATAAACTTGAGGATATATATGTTGGCGGAGGCAACGGTAAAGCAGGGTGTTTGTATATTCAACAGGCAAATGGTACGTTTATTCAAAAACACGAAACATCGTTTGAGCGTGATAAAACCAGTGAAGATGTTGATGGATTATTTTTCGATGCTGATAATGATGGATTTAATGACTTATACATAGTAAGCGGCGGCTATAATAATTACCAACCCGGTGATAGTTTGCTGCAGGACAGGCTTTATATAAACGATGGAAAAGGCAACTTCGAAAAAAACAATAACGCCTTGCCGCTGATGCATGTAAGCAAAAGCTGCGTCCGCATGGCAGATATAAACGGTGATAGATTCCCCGATCTTTTTATAGGTGGAAGGGTGATTCCTGGTCAATATCCGCTTACCCCGCAAAGCTATCTTTTGATTAACGATGGCAAGGGGCATTTTACCGACGTAACTTCATCTGTTGCTCCTTTCCTTCAGCATATCGGAATGGTAACAGATGCTGCATGGCTGGATTTAAATAATGATAACAGGCCTGATCTAATAGTAGCGGGCGAATGGATGCCGGTAAGCGTTTTCATCAATAGTAATGGCAAACTGGAAAATCAAACAAAAAAGTATTTTGACAAAGATTACAGCGGCTGGTGGAATAAAATTGAAGTAGCGGATTTGAACAAAGATGGCAAAGATGATTTGGTAATCGGCAATTTTGGTTTGAATGCACAATGCAAGGCAAGTGATGAAGAACCTGTTGAAATGTATTATAAAGACTTTGATGCAAACGGAATAATTGAACCGGTGCTTTGCTATTACATACAAGGTAAAAGTTATCCTTTCTTATCAAGGGATGAAGCTGTAAGTCAAATAAACGGACTGGCTAAAAAATACCCAACTTATAAATCTTATGCCGATGTAAGATTGCAGGATATTTTTTCAAACGAACAGCTAAAAGATGCAGGCCATTTAAGCGCCAACACATTAACTACAGCCTGCTTTATCCGGCAACCCGATGGCCGGTTTCAAAGAAAGGCTCTGCCGCCGGAAGCACAATTTTCACCCGTGTTCACCATTACACCAATTGACTATAATAAAGATGGAAATGAAGATCTATTACTGTGCGGAAATATTAATAATGCCCGTTTGCGTTTTGGTAATTACGATGCTAATTATGGAGTTTTATTAAAAGGTGATGGGGAGGGGAATTTTTCTTATGTAAACCAGGAACAATCAGGATTTCATATACGCGGCGATGTACGATCTGTCATACACATAAACAATAAATTGCTTTTTGGTGTTTCTCAAAAAGGTATTGATGCTTATAGAATGAAATGATGGTATGAGTCAAAGGCGAGCGATAATATTTTTTACGGTAAAGATCTTTGAGTTATGCAAAGAGATTTTGCGTTTCGTTTCCTGACGATACCGCTCATATATTGAGCGCAACGAAAAGCTTTAAGTCCGTCTATCCATACATTACTATAAAATGGATATTCTTGTGATATTAATAAATTGAGATTGGCTATTTGCTAAAATTTGCAATAGCTTTTTCATTTTATTGTAGTTAGGTGTGTCATTTTATTTTGTTTGTAGCATTAAGGCATTGATGAAGACATGGCAATAGCGCTTCGGTGAGCCTGGCAAATGCTTAATTGAAAGACCGTTGAAGTTAAGAATAATGATCAACGTGTGATAATCTGCTAAACGAAAGCTGAATATGATTGGAGCCAATGTTTATACTATCTGCCATGCTATTGAAACGGGCAGTTGTATGCTATGCTTGTCTAACTTTTTCGTATATCTTCAATTTCGTTTTTAATAAAAGCCGCACAGGCTTCGTTACCATTTGAGAATGTAAGTGCCTCCTGCTTTTTTTTATAAGGATAATAGTAGACACTATATTTTTCACCAGCTTTTTCAAAAACCCAACCTTTACCTGTTCTTTTATTTTCCGACCAGGTTAGCCAATCTGTAATAACTTCCGGTTGTTTATTTATTGCATTTAAAATGTCAAGATTGGTTATTTGATTGTTGCATTTAAAATAGCCACTTTGTTTCAAGATTTCAAAGCTTGATATATTTCGATTATGATAAAGCCTTGGCAGAAAAATAATTTCTTGCAGCAGCTTACCTTTGTCTTCAATCTTATTTTGATTCTTGTGAAGGTATGATTGCAATAAAGCACGGATGTTTAGTCTCATATTGCTTTTACATCATTAGAGATTTCCAATTATATTGTCGGTTGTCGGCTAAGATATGCAACATTTGAAACAACTAAGTTGATATGATTAAGTTTTATTGTCTATCACATTACATGTTTACCGTCATAGCGGAGATAATGTAAATACCATTGCATTAATGCAGTGAAGCCCCCCAGGTATCGCCCTGCCCTAAGCAGCCGCTTTTTAAGTTATTTCCCAATCCTCTATGTCTCCCTTTACAATTTTAAAAATCGGATGCTGGTCAATCTTTTCAAGATTGGTTAATCTCTCAAATTTATCTTTATCACGAATCTTTAGTTTACTGAGCAGATGTGCAATTTCATATTTGATTTGCCCGGTTGTTACACACATAACTGAAGGTTCAAAATTCCAGTCAATTTTTTCTTTGTCAAATTTATAATTCCTCGTCAGCGCTTCATTATAGACAGTTGCCAGATATTGATTGATGCTGTCAATTGGCTTATCAGCCCGTTTGAAGCGGTTAAGTTGAGGATGATTGCGATAGCCTTTGGTTTTACCTTCAAGAACGTGTTTGGCAAGAAGTGTTTCACGCCACAGAGCCACAAGCCCTTTTGTGTCTAAATATTTTGGATGAATTGACCAGATTCTCATTTGTCTTCTTCAATTATAGATTTCAGTGAAACATTTTTAGAATTTGGAGCCGGCAAAAATAAAACCTGAAACTGTAATTTTCTTTGCAGGTGCTGTGTTCATGGGCGGTTAGTTGAAATAATTTGTGCCTGTCCTTGTTTCAATAAATACAGTATCAAAAGACAAGCGTGATTATGAATTTCATGCTGTGATATTATAGTTGTCAATGAATTAGCCATTGGCGGTGTGGGGCAATAGAAATCCGTCAGCTAAATATAGCACAAAAGCTCAATCGTAATAATACTGTTGAGCTTTTGACATCAGGCCGCTATATTGCCAATACTTTATGTGCTGCGCTTTTATGAATACACTTTCAATATTTTCCCATTTACTGCACCCTCAATGCTTAATATGTAAGCGTTTACCACTTTTTTCATTGGGGCAAGGTTATACCCGGGAAATAAATTGCCATACCTTTCAAAGCTGTCTTCAACAAGCCCGGGGCTTACTGCATTAATTCTTACGTCGTTTTTTAATTCCTGTGCAGAAGCCAGCACAAAACTATTAATGGCCCCATTAATTGTTGCAACGGCTGTTCCATTTTTTGCAGGTTGTTCTGCGGCAATACCGGATGTAAGGGTAAAAGACCCTTCCTTTGAAATAAATCTTTTCCCTATGAGCACAAGGTTCATTTGGCCCAGCATTTTTCCTTTTATGCCGGGCATCAAATCCTCTTCCGTCATTGTATGGTAGTCGCCATAAAATCCTGTTCCTGCCGTGCATACACAAGCATCTATTTGTTTGAGTTCCTCAAACATTTTCACGATTGAATTTTTGTCTGAAATATCAACGGTCATATCTCCGCTGTTTCTGCCTGCAGTAATAACTTCATGTTTCGCCTTTAGGGCTGCGGCAATTTTTCTTCCAATGGTTCCGGAACCGCCTACGATTAAAATTTTCATACTACTTTATTTTATGCAAAACTATAGTGCGAAGTAGTGCAGGTGTTAGTAGGAAAAGTCCATTCCTTTTAACTATTGGCTCTAAATGCAGTGGGTGTTAAATTGTATGTTCTTTTAAAAAGCCTTGTAAAATAAGAAAGGCTTTCAAAGCCGCAATTTTCAGAAATTTCAGAAACGCTGTCGTTTGTATTTTTTAAAAGCAGGCAGGCGTGTTCCAAACGCTTTTGATTAATCCATTTTGCCGGTGAGGTATTGTAAATTGAAGCGAAATCTCTTTTAAATGAAGATAAACTTCTGTTTGTAAGATTGGCGTAATCATTAAGGGACAATCGTTGAAATAAATATTTTTCCATTACATACATTATATTTTCCGTAGCAGTGGATATGATGGAATCCCAAAAAGGAGTGCTTTGTGAAGCCGGTATGGTTTTAAGAATGTACAGTAGAATTTCCTTTTGTTTAAGCAACAGTATCCCTTTATCCTTTAGTGCATGCTGTGTAAAGTACTGGATCAATTGATTTTTGTAGGTATCTATAATTGAATTGGTATTTATTTTTAAAAATGGTATGTGAGAAAATTTAGAAGTTTTTACTTTGTATTCGGCAATCACTTCCTGCAGTATTTTCTGATTCAGGAATAACAGGATGGCTTCAAATTGCTGTTCTTCTTCAAAATATTCAGCCATTGCATAAATGCCTTTCTTTAAAAAAATAATTTCCTGCGGCGTAACTTCAATAGTTTCATTTTCTATATATAAATGTTTATATCCCTTTAATACGAAAACCAGCATATTTTCTGTGAGAAAGATTTTTTTTAAAGTTGATTTATGCTCGATTTTATGTTTGGCAAAAAAGGTGTTTTCAATAATAAGAAAGGAGTCGTCATGGGTGTCAAGCTCAGTTGGGGGAAAATGATAAATCATCGCGTTGAGATTATTTTGCAGCATTATAAGTTGAAGTATGTGTGTTTGTGGCAAATTTGATTAATGAACAAGGGCGGAGAATATATTCGTCGTTCGCCCTATTACCGATGCAATATTAGTGGAAGTTTACGTCTGCAATTCTATCCTTATCTGCTTCCTAATCTTCATCTTCATTTTTCATAATACATTATTCCGGATTTAATTATTTAAGATATTTTTTGCGTTTTGCATTTTAATATTTTAATTTGTTGCTACTAACTATTCGTGAAGAAGTTTGCAACCATATTATTACTACTGCTTTTAGCATTCAATTTTGTTGGCTACCGCTTATTATTTGCCTTCCTGGAAGAGAAGGCTAACCATACAATTGTAGCACAGATTGATAGAGAAGCTTATAATGATGCAGACCTTATTACGCTAACCGTTCCGCTCTCCATGCCTTACATACAGGATTCAAAGGATTTTGAAAGAAAGGATGGTGAGATAACGCTTAACGGTAAAATATATCACTACGTAAAGCAAAAAATTTCACAGGGCAACCTTGTTTTAATGTGTCTTCCTGATGATGAAAAAACACATTTAAAATCGGCAAAAGACGATTTCTTCAAACTTGCCAACGAACTGCAAAGCAATAATACCGCTTCAAAGAAAGCCGGCGATCATAGCCAGGTTGTAAAATTCGCTGTAAGCGATTATGAAGAAATGCAATCCAGCATTTCCATATTTGCATTTGCATCAGAAACAAAATTATTCCCATCTTATTTTAATTACGCCTTACTAAAAGGCGCAGGCGCCGCGCCTGAACAGCCTCCCGAAGCTTAATTGTCTTCAATTTTTGTTGCAATAGCTTAAAGGCATTGCTTGTATTACAATACGGCAGGTAACTGCCGCATGCTTGTACATTTCATTTTCAATAAACGAACAACTAAACTATTAATTGCAACCTCATGAAGCGTAACCTGCTTACATGTTTACTGTTATTGGCTATTCAGTTTATGGCCAATGCCCAAACTGATATTGATGGCCTTATGATGGCTAAAAACAATTTTTGTGTCGGCCCTGTTTACAGCCATAGCAGCTGGAAAAATTATTGGGAGGGCACTTTAAAAAGAGATAACGACAACATTGGCACTTTCAACTCCAATATGTTTGCCCTTATGGGTAATTATGGAATTTCCGACAGGCTGAATGTATTATTTGGCGTGCCTTATATAAAAAATAAGGTAACTGCCGGAACACTGCACAAAGACGCCGGCATACAGGATCTTTCTTTATGGCTTAAATGGATGCCTGTAGAAAAAAAACTTGGTTCCCGTTCCGTATTCTCTGTTTATACACTTGGCGGTTTTTCTACGCCTTTAACCAATTACCAGGCAGATTACCTGCCCATTGCCATTGGCCTGCACAGCACTAATTTTTCCGGCCGGTTAATGGTTGACTATCAAAACAAAGATTTCTTTGCAACGGCTTCCGGCACTTATCAATACAGGAACAATATTCATATTGACCGCACATCTTATTACACCGATGAAATGCATATTTCCAATGAAGTGGAAATGCCTGATATGGCAAGCTACAATGTAAGAACAGGCATAAGAACTTTCAGGATAGTTGCAGAGGCTTTCTTTCAGCATAACTATACTTTAGGTGGTTTTGATATAAGAAGAAACGATATGCCTTTTCCCAGTAACCGCATGAATGCAAGCATTGCGGGCGCTCATTTTAAATATATATTAAAAAAGCTGCCTAATCTTTCACTGGAAGCCGGCGGCAGTTATGTATTGAAAGGAAGGAACGTAGGCCAGGCCAGGGAGTTTAACGTTTCGGCTTTTTATATATTCCCGTTAGGCCATTCAAGGGTAAGCTCTTCTCATTCCTGCAAGCTTTGCGGCATACGTTAACCTTTAAATACACTAAGATTATGAAAAAGATATTTTATATAATAACAGGCATTGCACTCAGTTCCGTTATCTGTTTTTCCTGTTCTAAAAATGTTGAAGGCAGAACAGATAAAACGCCTGCACTTAACCCGGTTTCGCAGGATCTTAATGCCGGTGAATGGAAGCTCGTTTTGCTTTCAAGACCGGATACATTTGCCGTGGCAGCACCGGCAGCGCCAGGCACACCTGAATATACCGGCTACCTGAATGAAATAAAGGGATATCAGCGAAAATTATCAGGCGAACAAATGAATAACGTACGTTACTGGGCGGCGGGCGGTGTTTTGCGGTGGAATGAGATTATGCGGGAGCTTGTAGCCAAATATAATCTGCCACCTTACCAGAATGATGACGGTACTTATCCTGCGCCTAATGCAGCAGATCCATTTAACTACCCGATGTTCCCGTTTGCAAACCCTCCTTACGCAGCACGGGCCTATGCCTATATTAGTGCTGCGCAATACGATGCATTGGTTGCCTGCTGGTATTACAAAAAGTTATACAATCAAAAACGGCCTTATGATGTTGATTCAAGTGTAAAAGCTATAAGCGGCAGGGTTGATCTGCCTTCTTATCCTTCAGAGGCAGCCGTTATAGCCGGCGCTACAGTTGAAATAATGAAGATGATGTTCCCAACCGAGGTGGCTTTTGTTCAGCAAAAACTGGAAGACCAGGAAGAAGCGGCCGTAATGAGTGGTGCTGCCACCCGCGCCGATATTAAAGCCGGTGAAGCATTGGGCAGGCAAATAGCGTCTGTGTTTACGGCAAGGGCAAGAACAGATAAAGCGGGCCAGGCAGGCGGTAACCCTGAATTATGGAATAACATGGCCAACAATACCGCCGCAAGGGGAGAAAAACCCTGGCAAAGCCTGGAGGTGCCCAAACGCCCGCCCATGCTGCCTTTATTTGGAGAAGTGAAAACATTTCTGTTTGATTCGGCTACCCTTGTGCGTATAAGGCCTGCCGCGCCTTTCTCCACAGAAAGCAGCGAGTTTGCCCAGCAAAATGATGCGGCTTATAAACAGATAAAAAATCCAACGCGGGAACAGGAACGCATTGTGCAATACTGGGCAGATGGCGTAGGTACTTATACACCGTCGGGGCACTGGAATGCGATAGCCGCCGAAGATTTCATTAAACAAAATTACAGTGAGGTGCGCTGGGCGCGTAACATGGCTTTGTTGAATATGGGTCAGATGGATGCGGCCACGCTTTGCTGGAATACAAAATATTTTTATTTCAACCCGCGGCCTACGCAGATGATGCCGGATATTAAAACGTTAACAGGTATTCCGAATTTCCCTTCCTATATATCAGGCCATTCCACCTTCAGTGAAGCGGCTGCAACTATATTAGGGCATATTCTTCCTGCCAATGCGGATAAGTATGAAGCTATGTCGAAAGAAGCCGCCATGTCAAGGTTTATTTCAGGCATACATACGCAAATGGATTGCGATTCCGGGCTTGCTGCCGGAAAAAGGGTTGGTGAATTTACTGTATTAAAGGCAAGGACAGACGGAGCTGAATAAAATATCAATCATGAATTTCTACAATCAATAATACAAGCATTAGACACTGCCAGTCGTGGCAGTGTAATTTTTTAAAACTTTATCAATTAAAAAACTTATGGCGCACATACAATTGAATGATGAAAATTTACCGGGTATAATTGGTTTAATGCATTACAGTCCTGAAACGGCAAAGCCTTTAAATGAGCTGGCTGAAGTATTGTTGGTAAATGATAACAGTTTAACACGCGGCGAAAGGGAACTGATAGCATCTTCCGTTTCATACTGGAATGATTGCCATTTTTGTCACACGTCGCATGGCGCCGCTGCGGCTGCATTATTAAACCAGCCGGTTTCACTGATAGCAGATATAAAAAACGGCCTGCAGCAAACAGCGGTTTCTGATAAAATGCGGGCGCTGCTTGCCATAGCCCGGCAGGTGCAGAAAGGAGGGAAGCATGTAACTTCTGAACATATAGAAAAAGCAAAAGCAGAAGGGGCTACCGATAAAGAAATTCATGATACGGTTTTAATAGCGGCTGCGTTTTGCATGTATAACCGTTATGTGGACGGGCTTGCAACATGGGCGCCTGATACCGATGAAGCATTCATGCCAATGGGTGAAATGCTTGCAGAAAGAGGTTATAACGCTGTAACGCCGGTGGAAACTGAATAAAGATTCTCTATTATAATACAAGCAAACACGCCCTGTTATTCTTAACGGGGCATTTTTTAAAACAATCAGCGTAATAACATACATAATGCGGCGTGCTATTAAATTATATAGAGGAAGAATGAACCGCCATTTCGACGGAGGAGAATGCGAAGTATCACCAATGCCATAATGATATGAATATTCTATTTGTTACCCCCTCGGTATTTGATTTATAAACAATGAAAGACGGAACAGAACAAAAGATATATTACACATTACGCATTGCATGCGCCATGTGTTTCATCGGCCATGGATCGTTTGGCATTATTACCAAAGAAGTATGGTGTAATTATTTTGGTGTGTTTAATATTGATCATAACACATCATATCTACTTATGCCTTACGTGGGGATAATGGATATAGGCATGGGACTGCTTATACTGTTTTATCCATTAAGGGCGGTTTTTGGATGGCTGGTTATATGGGGCTTCATTACAGCATCCATGCGGCCTTTATCCGGTGAACCGTTTGCGGAGTTTATTGAACGTGCGGGTAATTATGGTGCACCGCTGGCTTTATTGATTTTAACTTTTAAAGGCCGCAACAATTTTAAGCACTGGTTTAAAATTGTTGATGTTGGCGATGTGCAGTCAAACCCGGTAATCATTAAAAGGATTTATATAGCTTTAAGAATAATTGTATTCCTGCTACTGCTTGGCCACGGCTGGCTTAACCTTATAGAAAAGAAATCTTTATTGAATCAATATGCATCGCTTGGCTTTTCCAATACAGTACGTATGGCACATATTGTGGGTTCACTGGAAATATTAGCTGCATGTATATCACTTATAAAACCTGTGCATTCAATACTGCTTATGTTTTTTATATGGAAGGTATTAAGCGAAATGTTTTACCCGCAATGGGAAATATTTGAATTTATTGAACGCGGGGGCAGTTACGGAACAATACTGGCTTTATGGCTTCTTGTCAAACCTTCTTCCAGGTATTATTTTAATAACAAACAGCACACAAGTGTTCCGGAAAGGCTGTGAAGAAATTATTACTGCAGGTTTATAGCTTTATAGCAGGGAAGTAAGAGAAGCATAGCAACTGATTAAACTTTAAGCAAAATTTTTTGGGCAGAGGGCAGAACGGCATTGCAATACCCAGGTTTGGGTATTGCAATGAGAACTGCTTTTATACCTAAGCTTTTTTAAGCTTGTTTCTTTTTATATAAATAAGCGTGGCTGTTCCGCCAATGAGTGAAGGCCAGATGCTGATAAGAAACAATATAAGATTACTGATGAACAATGTACCTGTTGAAAAAGCATCTGTCATTTTTAGGAAGAAATTCGGTTTTTTATCTTTTGACGTTGAGCCATTGATTATTGATAATAGCTAAGATTAATGGTGCTGTATGCAGATGAATGCTGCAGGTAATTTATTCTTCCGTTTGCCGCTTCAATATCTTCCTGTATATCATTTATTTCATTTTGTACCTGCAAAATTTCATTCATATTTTTTGCCTGTTTCAAAAGCTGTAAATATTTATCACGCACGGCTATTTTCGCCTGCATGCGTGCTTTTGTGTCAACAGCTTCGCCTGTTACATCTGCAGTTGAAATATTCTTGTTGACTATTTTAATGCCGTCGCCGCCAAACGAATTTACCAGTGCATCAAACAGGGCAACAGGCACCTTAATGGTAATTGTGTTTTCAATCCTGTAATCTGTTTCCTGCTGATTTTCCCCTTGCTATGTAAGCCCCATATTGTTTCAGTGAATTGTGAACAGATGTATTGAATATTTTATAATCTTTTACCTGTAATTGTACATCAGCCGTTTTAATTATTTTCCTGTCCCAGTCTGCATTGCCATTTTTCGTTAAGCCGGGAACATTGTTTGCCGCAGGCGAACCGGTTGTGTCGGCCGCTGTTAGCTGTTCTTCCTGCTTCCCTGTTGCCTTGTCTTGATCTGTTATAGTTTGATCTTCTGATTGAATATCCTTCGTTTCCTTCTCTCTATTGCAAGCGAATAACATCATGGCAAGTATTGCCATGTAATAAATATAGCGTTTCATATAAGTTGATTATTTGGTTGATAAATAAGATGCAAAAACAATCTGTTTACATAAATGCAGGCTTACCATTTATGCAGGTTAACTTTTTTGATTTGGTGATTAATATTGTTACAGACAGCGGCTACTATGCTGCACTATAAACACAACATATCTTGATTGATAAATTTGATTTTTAGAAATTTGAAATGATTTGCAAGCCTGCGTGAATTAATTAGGGGGCAGCAATTTTTGTAACCAACAATGATAGTTAAAAGAAAGTGAAGGATAATATATGCTTTTAGAAGCATCACAATAAATGTGGCATTAAATAACTTCTGTTCTAAAATCATTATAGCTAACTATCCTATGGCAGTCAATATAATTGTTATAATTGAAACATCCAATGCTGTGGCTATTTGTTCAAGTCTTTGCAATGTAATATGGCTTGTTTTCCCCCTTTCTATATCGCTGTAGGCAGTATGGGATATACCAATGCAATCTGCAATAACAGTTTGTTTAAGGTTTTTTGATCTGCGGATTTCCTTAATGGCTTTTCCTACCTGCATTTTTTATATTTTAACTTATAGGCAGCTGGGATATTATAAATTAAAGGTAGAAAGAATTTTTTTAGTTGTTATCGAATTTCAAGTATTACTTGAAATGTTGTAGTTGTTTTTGCTATACCCAGTTATTAATTTTGATATACAATTAGCCATTTGAAATGAAAAAAATCTCCCCTCTGCCGCAGCTTTTGTTTTTAGTAATAGGTATTGCTTTTTTATTATGTAAGTGCGGTGATAAGGAAATTACTCAATCAAAGACGTTAACTGCTTCAGTTGAAAATGCAACAACAAAACACCCAATTTCAGATCAGGATTTTAATACTTGCATGAGTAATGCAGATTTAATAACAAATATTGTAGAAAGACCCACAAGAACACTTGACAGCGCATATGCTCAAAGAGTAGCAAATGCTACTTCAGAAACTCAGGTGCGTTCAATTTTTTAAGTGAAAGGTTTACTGCTAATGATGTTAATTTATTAGTTAGCGCAGCATATTCATGTAAAAACTTAACTGCCAATATTTCCAACACTACCATCGATTGGCATAATAAGGTTACTACATACATGGATAGCACAAATGGAGGAGGAGTTGGTGCGATGCATGTTCCAGGTGAATGCGAAAAAAACAGAGATGATGGGCTCGAAGGTTGCGACCATACAGAATGGTTCATGATAGGATGCAGTATTTTAGGAGGGTTTATTAATCCATGGCTTGGCGCAGCTGTTGCCGTTGAAACAAAGCTTGGAGCTGATGAATGCCGCTCAAGTATTCAAACATCATATCAGCACTGTATAGGGCATTAAAAAAAATATATGACAAGAAATCAAAAATTTACTTTAATAGCAGTAATACCTGCCTTATTATTACTACCGCTTAACTTATTACCTGCATTATCACCATATAGATACTATGGTATTTTGGGTATGCTTATAGCAGAAACAATTATTGTTTTAATATTCGCTCAGAGAATGGAAAAAAAGGAGATTGTTAAACGCATTGTCTGGGCAATTGTAATAGGTATTTTTGCTATCATATTAAAATATATAAATTTTTAAGCGCAATGATAAACAATGCTAAAATATTTTGCCTGCAGCTTTACTTCATCCCACCCAGCTCCATTATCACATTCCATTCTTGATCCGTAACAGGCTGAACAGATAACCGGCCAAGCCTTACCAGTGCCATGTTTTTTAAACGATCATCGGCTTTTACCTGCGATAGTGTAACAGGCTTCTTTATTTTCTTAACAGGCTTTAAATCAACAACCACCCAATTTGTATCATCGGTAGTAGGATCCTGGTACGCTTCTTTTGCAACTTTGGCAATGCCCACAATTTCAGTGCCTTCATTGCTATGATAAAACAGCACTTCATCGCCTTTTTTCATTTCCCTTAAATTATTGCGTGCAGCGTAGTTTCTAACGCCATCCCAGAATGTTTGTTTATCTTTTACAAACTGGTCCCAACTGTATTTAAAAGGTTCTGATTTTACAAGCCAGTAAGCCATATATGAGTAATGAGTAATGAATAATGAGCTGTGAGAAAGCCAACGTAAGCTAAAGCTTTTCCAAACATTCTTTCAAACTATCTTTCCAATGCTTTAACTGAATATTGAAAGTGTTTACAATTTTTGTTTTATCAAACACAGAATAAGCCGGCCGTTTTGCAGGCGTTGGATAAGCTGATGTGGGAATGGGATTTACTGCACAATCTAACTGCTTAATATCTCTTATGGCAACCGCGAAATCGTACCATGATATATTGCCTTCATTGCTGAAATGATAAATGCCGGGAAAGCCATGAGTCGCGAGCTGTAAGCTTTGCGTACTTTCTTCCGTTTTTCCCCCACTCACAACTGACAACTCACCACTTATAATTTGCATTATCGTTTCTGCCAAATCCCTGGCATAGGTGGGCGAACCAAACTGATCACTTACAACATTAAGTTCCTTGCGTTCTTTCATTAAACGCAACATGGTTTTTACAAAATTAGCACCATATGCACTGTACACCCACGATGTGCGGATAACAATAGTTTGCGGATTATTATTGAGTGCAAGTTGTTCACCCATTAACTTGGTATAACCATAATAATTTACCGGATCGGTTTTAGCATCTGTTTTATAAGGCTGCGTACCCTTTCCATCAAAAACATAATCTGTAGAAATGTGAATGAGCCTGGTATTATATTGATGGCATTGGTTCGCAATATTACCAACCGCCTCCGCATTTATTTTATAAGCCATTACCTGGTCTGTTTCCGCTTTATCAACAGCCGTATAAGCAGCACAGTTGATAAAAAAAACTGGCTTATATTTTTCAAAGGCTTCTTTTAAAATGTTTTCGTTTGTAATATCCAAATCATCCCTGTCCGTAAAAATAAACTGACAGTTATCTTTCGATGCAATGTCTTTCAATTCGCTGCCAAGCTGCCCTTTTTTCCCTGAAACTAAAATATAGTTCATACAAATTATTCTCTTACCAGGTAGTTTTTATAATTAGAGAAACGATTAAAGTTTATTCTGCTTTGTAAATTCTTTAGGTAGTTTATACCATTCTTCACTAGACAAGTTTTTAAAATATTCATAGGTTTTTTTAAGGCCTTCCGTTCTGCCTACTTTGGGTTCCCAGCCTAAGATATTCTTTGCTTTTGTAATATCCGGCTGGCGCTGCTTGGGATCATCAACCGGTAACGGTTTATATGTAATCTTTACACTTGCGCCTGTAAGTTTTAGAATTTCTTCCGCAAAATCTTTTAAAGAAATTTCGTGGGGATTGCCAATGTTTACAGGCATTGCATAATCGCTCAGGAGTAAGCGATATATGCCTTCGATCAAATCATCAACATAGCAGAAAGAACGCGTTTGGCTGCCATCGCCAAATACCGTTAAATCTTCGCCGCGTAAAGCCTGGCCAATAAATGCCGGCAATGCACGGCCATCATTCAAACGCATACGCGGCCCGTAAGTATTGAAGATGCGAACAATTCTTGTTTCAACGCCATGATATGTATGATACGCCATGGTTATAGCTTCCTGGAAACGCTTGGCTTCATCATATACGCCACGCGGGCCAACGGGGTTTACATTGCCCCAATATTCTTCTGTTTGCGGATGCACCATTGGGTCGCCATATACTTCGCTGGTAGATGCCACCAGTATTCTTGCTTTTTTATCTTTTGCCAAACCGAGGCAGTTATGCGTGCCAAGCGAGCCAACCTTTAATGTTTGAATAGGTATTTTTAAATAATCGATGGGACTTGCAGGCGATGCAAAATGTAATATATAATCAAGATGGCCGGGCACATGAATAAACTTTGAAACGTCGTGATGATAATATTCAAATTCCTTCAAAGGAAAAAGATGCTCAATGTTTTTAATATCTCCCGTTATAAGATTATCCATTGCCACAACCTGGTAACCTTCTTTAATAAAACGGTCACATAAATGCGACCCCAAAAAACCTGCGGCGCCTGTAATAAGAATTCTTTTGCTCATAATATTTTTTATTTGTAAATGTTTGTTTTGGTGGTAGTGCAATGATAAGTAAATATGTTATAGAATATTGTTTGATAAATTAATCTGCTTTGCAGTGCTTGCAACTATGCTGCCGTATCAATTAAAAAATGCAAGCATATTTTCTGTTATATATTTCAGTTGCTCATCATCTAATTCGGGGTGCATAGGCAATGAAATAACCCGTTCTGTAAGCCAGTCGGTAACAGGCAGATCATATTCAAAGCCGCCAAAGGTTTCAAACATTTTTTGCCTGTGGCCGGGCACGGGATAATAGATCATGTTTGGGATTTTTTTATCTGAGAGATAAGCGCTCAGTTCATCCCGCAAACCTTTTTTATCGCTATCTAAGATCAGCGTGTACTGGTGAAAAACATGCCTGTTATTCTTTGCCCTGAATGGCGGCTTTATAACGGAATGATTGGCAAATGCTGCATCATAATAATCTGCCACTTTTATACGCGCATTAATGTTGGTATCAAGATGCTGCAGCCTTATATTTAAAATGGCAGCCTGTATAGTATCCAGCCTTGAATTGCAACCCACCACATCGTGATAATATCTTTTGCTCTGGCCATGATTGGCAATCATGGTAAGCTTTTGCGCCAATGCATCGTCGTTTGTTAATAGGGCCCCGCCATCGCCATAAGCGCCAAGGTTTTTTGCAGGATAGAATGAAGTTGTTCCAATGGTTCCAATCGTCCCTGCTTTTTTACTGCTGCCATCTTTGAAAAAATAATCGCCGCCAATAGATTGCGCATTGTCTTCTATTACAAATAAATTATGTTCTTTGGCCACCTGCATCACTGCTTCCATATCACAACTTTGTCCATATAAATGAACCGGTACAATGGCCTTTGTTTTTGGCGTGATGGCTTTGCGTAAACTATCAATATCAATATTAAAAGTTTGTTTATCTACCTCTACAAAAACAGGTTTTAAGCGCAGCAAAGCCACCACTTCCGTTGTAGCAATATAAGTGAACGATGGGGTAATGACTTCATCACCGGGCTGCAGGTCTAAAGCCATCATGGCTATTTGCAGCGCATCCGTGCCATTGGCGCATGGAATAACGTATTTTACATGTAAATATGCTGCCAGGGCTTTGCTGAATTCCTGCACAGGCCTGCCGTTTATAAACGCAGCGCTTTCTATTACATCAATTACAGCCGTATCAATTTCTTTTTTTAAATGTTGATACTCTGTTTTCAGGTCAACCATTTGTATAGCACGCATGAGAAAAATTTGCGGGCAAAAGTAGGAAAAGTTAAGGAGTATGTTTTTCAGGTTTTACAATACTGTCATAAAAAAGCCCCCGCTATGCGGAGGCTTGATGGTTGGTGTTTTTTTATTCATTATCACCTAAACTGTAAGCATTATTTTCTTCATCTTCTTCTCCAATAGCTTCATCGGCATCATCATCTTCTTCGCCGGGCACATCAAGATCATCGCCAGAAAAGTCTTCTCCTTCATTTAATCTCTCTCCATCATCATCCGTATCATCCAGTTCCGCTTCAAACAGGTTTTCATTGTCTTGCGTATCCATTTGTTCCGTTCTTTCCAGTGCAATTTTCTCATCTTCCGTTACATCGGCATCATTGCCTGAAGGTTCATCAATTATATCCGCATCATCTTCATCTGGATTTCCATCCGGTTCTTCTGTTGTTTCAGGCGCTTCATCGCTTGATATAATAAGGTCGTTTTCATCAATCTCTTCACCCACGGGCAACCGTTCAC
>JAEWBD010000461.1 GCA_023391315.1 Bacteroidota bacterium
CTGCGATTACTGCCGCAAGGCAGGGGTTGAAAGTTGTGCTGGTGCAGGACCGGAGTGTGCTTGGTGGCAATGCAAGCAGCGAAATACGTTTATGGATATTAGGTGCCACATCACACATGGGCAATAATAACCGCTGGGCAAGAGAAGGTGGTTTGGTGGATGAAATATTGGTAGAAAATATGTACCGTAATCCCGAAGGCAACCCATTGATACTCGATACGATTTTGCTGGATAAGGTTGCAAGCGAGCCGAACATAACCTTGCTGCTGAATACAACGGTTTATAATTTGAATAAGAAAGAACCTGATGTTGTAGAAAGCCTCAGTGCCTATTGCAGCCAGAATCAAACAGCCTATTTATTAACGGCCCCGTTGTTTATGGATGCGTCCGGCGACGGTGTGGTAGGCTTTCTTTCAGGCGCTGCCTTTCGCATGGGCGCAGAAAGCCGGAATGAATTTGACGAACGCTTTGCACCATCTGAAAATTATGGAGAACTGCTTGGCCATTCTTTGTATTTCTATTCAAAAGATACCGGCAAGCCGGTAAAATTTGTACCACCTTCATTTGCCTTGGATGATATAACCAAAATTCCAAAATTCAGGAGTTTTAATTCGCATGAATACGGTTGCAAGCTTTGGTGGATTGAATATGGCGGCCGGATGGATACGGTGCACGATACTGAAAAAATAAAATGGGAGTTGTGGAAGATTGTTTACGGCGTTTGGAATTTCATAAAGAATTCAGGCAATTTTCCCGAAGCAGAAACACTAACACTTGAATGGGTAGGTATGATTCCCGGCAAACGGGAAAGCCGCCGTTTTGAAGGTGATTATATTTTAAAACAGCAGGACATTGTTGAACAACGCTCGCATACCGATGCCATTGCTTTTGGTGGCTGGAGTATCGACCTGCATCCTTCCGATGGTATTTATTCAAGCGAACCGGGCTGCAACCAGTGGCACAGCAAAGGCATTTATCAAATACCATATCGTTGTTTATATTCCAGGAACATCAAAAATATTTTCCTCGCCGGCAGAATTATAAGTGCATCGCATGTGGCCTTTGGTTCATCAAGGGTAATGGCCACAAGCGCTTATGTATCGCAGGCGGCTGCAATGGCGGTGGTGCTGTGTAAAAAATATAATTGCTTTCCGGCTGCTATTTTTACGAATAATCATATAAATGAACTGCAACAAAGTTTATTAAAAACGGGCCAGCATATTCCTGGTTGTAAACTGTGGGATGATAATGATTTAGTTAACCAGGCTGAAATTAGCGCCAGCAGTGCATTACAGCTGCAGGAAATTGAAGAAACACATTTATTGCAAACGCTTGATTTAAGCGTTGCACAAATGTTGCCTGTTGAAGAAGGTAATATTCCTGTTATTAATTTGCATGTTTACGCCGGTGAAGCAACCACCTTAAAAGCCGAGCTCAGGTTGTGTTCAAGACCGGGAAGTTTTACACCAGACAGCAGCATCGCTTCATTTGAATTTGTTTTAAACAAAGGCAAGAATACTGTTCAGCTGCAATGCGATTATATGATGGAAGCTGCGCAATACGTGTTTATCATCCTGCATAAAAATCCGCTTATAAAAATCTCCCGATCCTATAAGCGTATAACCGGTATTTTAACTGCATTCAACACCATCAATCCCGATGTTTCCAATTATGGAAAACAGGAGCCGCCCGATTTTATAGGTATGGAGAGTTTTGAATTCTGGTGCCCGCAAAGAAGGCCGCAGGGGCATAATCTTTCCTTTTCATTAAGCAAACCTTTAGCAGTGTTTGGTGTGGAGAATATCCGTAATGGAATTAACAGGCCGGTAAATGCACCCAACGCTTGGGTGGCAGATTTTAACGATGCACAACCAGCATTAACATTGCAATGGCCGTCAGCCAAAAAAATAAAAAGCGTTATGTTGGTATTTGATACAGATTTTGATCACCCGGCAGAATCTGTGCTAATGACGCATCCGGAAAATGTTATGCCTTTTTGTGTAAGGCATTTTAGGTTATACGATGATAAGAAGCATCTTTTATATAGTAAAAAAGATAATTATCAAAGCCGCAATAAAATAATATTCGATGATTATATAACTACATCAAAACTGGTAATTGAATGCGATCATCCATCATTTAATACACCTGCAGCTGTTTTTGAACTGAGATGTTATGAATAGGAATTATTATACTGATTGAAATAAGCCATTATGAAGAAAACTTTTTTTATTGCATTGCTATTTTTTAGTGTATCATCTTTTGCACAAAATCAACTTACACTTTCAGGTAAGCAAATACGTGTTCAATGGAATAAGTCAGCCAACGGATGGCGGATAAGCAAAGTAAGTTTTTTGAAGAACGGTTCATGGCTTGAACTCAAACATCCTTCAGGAGAATACACGTTGCTGTTTGATGAACAAAAACCACCGGAACAACCTGATACGGTTTTTAACGACATCAATGGAAAAGCCTGGCCTGATACATTATACCATTACCAGATTACCCGCTGGAAGCAAGCCACTTCTCCTGTTGATTTAAATAC
>JAEWBD010000024.1 GCA_023391315.1 Bacteroidota bacterium
ACATTAATCTGGAATTCCCTTTCGGGCGCACCCACAATATCAACCCTGTTTAATGCAGGCAGGTTTTCCAGTTCATCCTGCAAATCTTCAGCATATTTCTTTAAACGCTGCAGGTCGTAATTACCGCTAACGTTTACATACATGATCGGCTGATCAGATATGTTTACTTCAAGTGCCGTTGGCTGCTGCGTGAGATCAGTGGGTAAATCCTGCTTGGCCTTATCCATTGCATCTTTTACTTTCTGCAAAGCCACATCGGTTTTTACTTCCGTATCAAATTCAACAACAATAGCCGAATAATCCTGCTGCGAGGTACTGGTGATTTTATTAATCTTGGCGCCTGTAATACTCTTTATCTGTTTTTCTATCGGTCGGGTAACCAGGTTTTCAATGTCTTTAGGCGAGTTACCTACATAAATGGTTTGAACATAGATAGTTGGTATAACAATATCGGGAAACTGCTCTTTTGGTGTAGTTACAAATTTTGTAACGCCCCAGAGTGTAACGATTAATATAAGCAGGTACACCGCCGTTTTATTGGTAACGGCCCATGAGGTTACAAAAAATTCTTTAAACTTTTCGCTGGTATTAATTAAGCTCATACATTCTGTTTAATATTTCGGGTGAATATTATTTCACCGCTTGTTAATCTGCACTTAGCTGGCTGAAGTTGTAATTAACTGGCCATCATATAAATTCTGAAAGCCTTCTGTAATCAGCATATCGCCAACAGCCAGGCCCGATTTTATTTCAAGCTGGTCTTCATATAACTGTCCGGCTTCCACATGCTTTTTGCGGGCATAGGTTTTACCATTTTCAGTTACGGCTACCAGCACATATTTGCCCTGTTCGTCTGTTTGCAGAGTATTTACAGGTATAGTAAATGTATTATTGGCAGTATAGTCCATTATTCTTACAAGGGCCAGTTGGTTAGGTTTAAAGCTGGCATTAGAAGGGAGCTTTGCTTCAATCTGGAAGGTGCGGCTATTGGGATCAATCACTTTACCCGCTGTTATAATTTTTGAAGTAAGCGTATCATTAATATCGGGTAAAATGATCTTTACCGTGCTGCCCACTTTTACTTTTTCAAGATAATTATCGGGCACCTGTGCGGTTGCTTTTAAATCGCTGGTGTTTACCAATTTTATATAGCCGCCGGCAACCGGGTTGCCTGTAAAGGTTTCGCCTACTTTTATAGTTACTTCATCGGCAACGCCGTTCATTTCTGCATACACATTTGTATAGCCGAGCTGTTCTTTAATAAGGTCAACCTGGTGCTGCGCCTGGTCCACATTATTCTTTGCCGTGGTAAGTTCCACTTCGGTGCCTATATTTTCTTTCCATAAGTTATTCCTGCGCTGGTATATATCCTGCGCATATTTTAATTGTGTCTGCGCCTGGTTTAACTGTGTCTGATAAATAGCATCATCCAGCTTCAGGAGCAACTGGCCTTTCTTTACATAATCGCCCTGTTTTACGTAGAGCGCTTTTACCTGGCCGCCCTGGTTGCGGGGCGTAACATAGGCTATATTCTCTGCGTCAATTTTACCCTGCAGGTTGATGTAGTGCTGAAAATCTTCCGTTGATATTTTTTTAACGGCAACCAGCTTTGCTTTCTCCGGATTGGCTGAAGGATCAAGCTTAATAATTTCTGCCTGAAGGCTGGCTACCTGTTTAGTAATATCCTCCTGCTGCTTTTTCAATTGTTCCAGCTTTGCTTTTTTATCGGCAAGCGTGTTGCCAGTTTTTTTGCCACTGCAGGAAGCGAATGCTATTAAAGAAACTGCAATTACTATATGTTTTATGTTCATAAACTTAGTTTGATTAGTTATTTAAGTTCACCTATGGCATACAGGTAATCAATTTTGGCTATTGCCGCATCGTACATGGCATTTACATAATTGCTTTGGGCTACGCGCAAATCTGCCTGTGCATTGGTTATATCTAATGTTGATCCAAGGCCTGATTCATATTTTTTCTGCGATTGGGCATACACCTGTTCTGCAAGTGTTACATTCTTTTTTTGATAATCGAGTGTTGTAATGGCAGTGTGATAATCATTCACTGCTTTTGCAATGGACTGATCAATTGAATCCTTAAGATTAGCAAGCTGGTTTTGCGACTGTTGTAACTGCAGTCTCGCTTTCTTTAAATCGGCATTCTTTTGAAAGCCGCTAAAGATGGGAACCGTAAGGTTAAGCCCGATATAGGAAGCCGTAAACCATTGCCCTTTACTGAATACATTGAATGCATTACCCTGCCCCGATCTTTGATAAATGCCGGTAACGCCGAGTGTGGGGTAGTAGCTTAGTTTATATCTTTTAACGTTGTATTCATTCAACTTATTCAGGGTTTCCATTAACTGGTAATCGTTACGGTTGTTGTAATCATATATGCCTTCGTTGAGCAACCCTTGTTTTAACTGTTGTTCCGTAACGGAATCTGTTAGCACCAGTGAATCTTTTTGAGGCATGCCCATCAGAAACTTCAAACCATAATATCCGTTCCTGATGCTGTTGAGTGCCGATGATTTTTCCGTTTCAAGGTTAGCGAGTTGCACCGAAGTTTTGTCCGCCTCAATTTTTTCGGCAAAACCATTTTTATACATTTCAGAAGTTACGTGCAGCAAATTTTTTGAACGGGATATATTGGCATCCAACTGCTCTATTTGTGTGCGGCTCACTACAAGCTGGTAATATATTTTATAAATGTTTAAACGGATAATATCTTCGGTAATTGCCTGAGCCTTTTGCCTGTAATCGATAGATGCCCGGCGGGCCTGCAGGCCAACAAACACCTGCCCGTCAAACAAAGTTTGCTGTAAGGTAACCGTACCGGTTGCATTGTATTTTGTACCAAACTGCACCGGCACATAAGTACCGGCAGGTTGGCCAAAGAATTCGCCCGGCAATAATTGTGTAGGTATTTTTACATACCCGGTATAATTACCTGAGGCCGAAAGATTGGGCAAAGCCCTGGCGGTGGTGGAACGGTTATCTTCTTTCTGAATTTCAATATCCAGCAAGGCATTTTTAACCTGAACATTATTCTTCATAGCATAATCAATACAATCTTTTAAGGAAAAGGTATGTACTGCGGGTTGCTGTGAAATTGCCTTTGCTGATATTAATATTAATCCTGTAAACAACACACTCTTCAATAAACTCATGTTGATTTTTTTTGACGTTGGTGTTTATATTTCGATAAGAGGGCCAGCCCTTTTTCGGTGCAGATGCCATGAAGAAAGAACTCTTTCATTACGTCATCGAAATAATGCAGTTTTGTTTTGCCACTTATAACTTCTTCGTTATGAAAAATACCCGAAATCATTTCCAGCCTCAGCCAGGTAATGATGTTTACATCGATGTCTTTCCTGAACAGGCCTTCCTTTATGCCACGCTGCATGTTTTCTTTAATACAGTTGAAAAGAAACTGTTTTTTAAACTTTTCAAAATCTGCAAACACATTCGGATGAAAGCGGTTAAGATCGTACAGCACAGAAGCATTCAGGTTACTGAAAATTTCCTGCGCCGAGTCTGCTGCGAGAAACTGTTCGTGAATGGCGTTTTCAGAAACATCTTTAAACCGTATGCATTTCTTTTTATTCTCATCGGTAATACCGGTGAATATGTCTTTCACCAGCGAATCCTTATCAGAATAAAACTGGTAAATGGTTTTTTTGGAAATGCCAAGCTGGCTGGCTATTTCGTCCATCGTAACGCTGCGGATGCCATACCTGAAAAAAAGCTCGCCCGCTTTCTGCTGAATTCTTTCCTTTATGCTCATAACTCAAAAAACGGGGGCAAAACTATGGAAACTATTTTCGTAACCAAAGTTTCCGCAAACAATTTTTTATTATTTTTTGCTGAACGGTAAACTTTACATGTTTTGACCTGAATTTTGCTGTATGGAAAATTCACCCGAAAAATTCAGTTTCAGGCATGTGCTGCAGTATTTCTTCCAGGGCATAATAGTAATTGCGCCTATTGCCATTACCATTTATGTGGTGGTATGGCTGTTTAACCTGGTGGATAATTTCCTGCCTGATATCCTGTTTGCCCTGTTTCCCAAATGGATGACAGCGCCTGATGGATCGCTGCGCACCATCCCCGGCCTTGGCTTTTTAATGGTGGTAATAATTGTAACCATTATCGGGTTTATATCCACTTCTTTTTTTGTTTCCAGGATACTGAGTTTTTTAAACCGCGTGCTGGAGCAAACGCCCGGCATAAAATATATTTATTCTGCCGTAAAAGATTTTCTGGAAGCTTTTGGCGGCAACCGCAAAAAGTTTGATAAGCCTGTATTGGTAAGCGTGGATGCAACAGATACCTGGCGCATTGGTTTTATCACCCAGCACGATGTTTCGCAATTTGGGCTTGAAACCCATGTGGCGGTATATGTGCCGCTGTCTTATGCCTTAACCGGGGTGGTATATTTTGTGCCTAAGGAAAAGATAAAGCCGCTTGACAATATGAATGGCGCAGAGGCTATGAAGTTTGTTATATCCGGCGGGGTTACGCATTTGGAAGAAAATGAACATGTATAAGACGCTCTTATATCTCTAAATCACTTATACTTCTTTGATTACGATTGGGCATATTGGTTTTAAAAAACCAATGCCGTTATTACTGTCCTTTGCAGTTTACTACTTTCGCTGATGTGCAGCTTTGCACCTTGTACGCAGTAAACAATTAAATTTTTAAATATGACGGAAGAAAAATTACAACGCCGCATTCATTTACTTACGGCTTACAGCGTGGTGAGCACTATAGTTTTTTATTACTGTTTATCTTTTTATACAATAAAACTACTACAGTAAAAGCAGATGAATTAACAGCCAAAAGAATTAACCTTATTGGTGAAGACGGAAGCCTGCGCATGGTGTTAAGCAACGAAACAAGACAACACTCCGGCAGGATCAACGGAAGGGATATTCCCAAAAGAGAGCGGCCGCCGGGAATTATTTTTTTTGATAACAACGGCAACGAATGCGGCGGCCTCGTTTATAATGAAAGCAGGGAGGGTTATAAAGTGAATATGATGATGTCATTTACCATGGATAATTACAGGAACGGCCAGGTTGTACAAATGATTGATGATGAAACTTACAATGGAAACCAGGCGGCCGTACGGCGTGGGTTAGCCATTAACGAATTTCCTGTGGGTGCAGATATGGGTGTTCTGATAGATAAAATGAACAACATTAATAAGATGAAAGATACGGCTGAACGCAACAAACAGCTGCAGGTGCTTTTTAAATCAGCCGGTTCTAAACGAAGGTTGTTTTTAGGACGGACACGGGAAAACCAGTCAGGTGTTTTTTTATATGATAATGCAGGAAGGCCGAGGTTTGAAATATATGTTGATTCATCAGGCAGCCCGCAAATGATGTTGCTGGATTCTTTGGGTAATACTAAAAATGTAATGGCCAATATGCGGTAACAGCATTTGAAAAGTACGAGTGTTTTTATCAGATTTTCACCTTTCCAATCACATACATTTCATTCATTGTGGGAACAGGGCTGCCGCCTTCTTTTTCCAGGGTTATAGCAAAAGCTTCTGCATGGTCTATCTTCTTTGGCATTCTGCATATACCGTCGCAACCGGAAACCATGCCTGCATCAACCGGTTTACCATCAACAATGGCCCATAACTGGTATTGTTTGCCGGCTGGTATTTGCGACAGGCTTGCCGAGTAGAGGTAAACATCTTTTAAATTCTTATCCCACAATACCGTGGCAAAATTTTGTTCTCTGCCGGTGGTGCCTTTCATTTCAATTTTAACCATAGCGCTGTCGCCAAGCAATTGCAGGCTTTGTTTATACGATGCATTATTGGCCTGCAGCGTATTTCTTTCCGTTAGCAACGATATGTATTGCGCTTTGGTTTCTTTATATCCTGAATAAAAGTAGAAATTTAAGGCTGCGCTTATTATAAGCAGTATAATGCTTGCCGCCGCCAGCATCCGCCATAAAGCAACCGTCTTTTTCTGAACGGGTTCTGCAGGTGTTATGGTTGTCAGCTGTATATCATCCTCTTTAAATAAGGCTGTTTCTATGGCTGCTTTTAAATGAGATGATGGTTGCCTTTTTTGTGATTGAAAATAATTTTCAAAATCTTTTTCTGCCTGTACAATAGCTTCGTTAAGTTCAGGATATTCAGCACGCAGTTGTTCCAGTTCGGCTACCTCTTCCGGGCTTGCCAAACCAAGAACATATTGTTCAAGTGCGCCACTTTGTATGTATGCTTTAATATCCATTTATTTTTTTAAAAAACCTTTCAACTGAATAAGCGCATTGCGCAATCTTGTTTTTACAGTGCCCAGGGGTATCTTCAAAAACTTCGAAATCTCATCCTGCGTATAACCCTGAAAATAGGCCAGTTCAATCAATGTTTTGTAATCATCTTTCAATGTATGTACTATCTTTCTTAAATCAATGTTGTCTGTTTCAAATGTTGTTTTGCCCGCACTTTCAGATACGTTTTCTGTAAACCCGCGGTTTTGCTTTTGCATATTATAACTTTTACTGCGTAAAACATCAATGGCTGCATTGCGGCTTATGTTCATCATCCATGTAAAAAGCCTGCCTTTCATAGCATCATACTGGTCTATCTGCCGCCATATCTTTATAAAAACTTCCTGCAGCACATCATCAGATAATTGCTCATTTTGCAAAATTGAATAAACCACGCCATTCAATGCCGCAGCATAATTATCATACAAATAACCAAATGCTGGCTGCTCCTTTCTTTTTAAGGCGGCCACCAGTTCAGCTTCTGTATAAGATAAAGAATTAGACATTGATTTTATGGGATCGATTGCGTTTGCTTTTGTGTGAAACCATAAAGAAACAATTAGCGCTCCATAAAACCAGCCTTTTATAAAAATATTTTTATTGCTGCAGGCAATGCAGGCTTCTTTGGTGTTTATATTTTTTAAAATGGTATAATATATTAACGTGTTGTGCTATTAAAATTATGAGCATCTTAATATTAAATCATATTGACCGAATGTTATGTCGAAGTAACGAGATATCTCATAAAATTTATATTGCTGGCAATTCAGGAGATTTATTTCGTGTATTATGGTTTTCATTTGCCTCAATGATTGCTTCGCAATTCTCCTATTGTTGAAATAACGATTCAAACTTTTTCTATATAATTAATAATACATATTCTCTAAAATTTTCTACAAACCCATTCGCTGTTGTTATACAATTATTTATTGTGGGTAATAAAAGCAGCATAATGAAAAATTTATTTTACCGGCAAATGAAAAAGTGTATATCTGTTTGAAATATCTCTGCTATTTCAAAAAGCCGTTCAACTGTGCAACTGGTTAGTCCGCATTCCAGTTTACTGTAAGCATTCTGTGAAATATTCAGCCTGTGCGCCACATAATCCTGTGTATAGTTAAGCAGCATGCGTTTTTCTTTTATGCGTATGGCAACCAGCGATATTTTTTTATTAACAAGGTTCATTGCCGCATATACGATACCTGGCCAGCTACAGATTTCCGGTTTTGATTTTTTTGCCAAAACGGGTTTATTCCTAAAAGCTATAAATATAACAACGTGGTTAGCTGTTTGTTGAATCCAATACGGCACATTAACCGTAATTACCAATACACATTTAAAACAACCGGAATGAACACACTACAAAAACGTAAAACATTTTCATACAATAACAGTATGAAAAGAAGAGACTTCATCGGCCGCATGGCGGTAACTGCATCTGTTGCCGGCATTATAACGGCGTGCAGCAAAGACGATGATAATCATGGCAGCAATGGCGGTATTGATTTGGGCAGCGGCGACCCCGGCATATTAAACTATGCTTATGCTTTGGAACAACTGGAAGCAGCATTTTATGCGCAGGTAATAACAACGCAGTATGGTGGCATTACCACAGATGAAGTGGCTTTGCTTACGGACATCCGCGATCATGAAGTGGCGCATCGTGAATTTTTTAAAACAGCATTGGGCAGCGCCGCCATACCTGCTTTGGAAGTTGATTTTTCTTCCATTGATTTCTCCAGCAGGGACAGTGTTTTGGGTACCGCCAAAGCATTTGAAGATCTTGGCGTAAGCGCTTACAATGGTGCCGGGCAGCTGATAACATCAGCAGAATATTTGCTTGTTGCCGGGAAAATTGTTTCGGTGGAAGCAAGGCATGCAGCCTATATACGCGACCTTATTGCTTACGGCTCATTTGGCGACAACACTACCGTTGATAATAATGGTTTGGATATGGCAAAGCTGCCAAATGATGTATTGGCAATTGCTTCCTCTTTCCTTATTTCAAAACTTGATGCCTCCCATTTACCAACAAACTAAAAAATAGTAATATGAATTTGCTGAATATATTTAACCAGATACAGGAAACAGACCCTGAGATTTATGAACGTATTGATGACAGGCGGGCAGCCATGCACCGGTTTAAAAACATCGGCGGAAAACTTGCATTAACAGCCGTACCCCTTGCACTGGGTGGCATGCTGAACAAAGCATACAGCGCACCACCACCTTCAGGCATAACCGCTATATTAAATTTTGCGCTTACACTGGAATATCTTGAAGCGGAATTTTATGCTACAGCCGTTGCTTTAGCCGGGCTTATCAATGCATCTGAAAAATCTTCTTTTGCCATGATATCGCAGCATGAAACCGCACATGTTGCCATCCTGAAAACCACCATCACTGCATTGGGCGACACACCGGTTGACAAGCCCGAGTTTGATTTTACAGCGGGCGGTGCTTTCCCTACTGTTTTTTCAGATTACCAGGTTTTTCTTGCCGTTTCCCAAACTTTTGAAGATACCGGCGTACGGGCTTACAAAGGACAGGCAGGTGGCCTGATGAGCAGTAATGAAGTTTTAACGGCAGCCCTGCAAATTCATTCTGTGGAAGCGCGCCATGCATCGCATGTGCGAAAGATACGCAGGATGACAGGCGCCGACGCTTCTGAAAAACCGTGGATTACAGGTAAAAGCACCAATGGTATTGGTTCTGCCGTGCAGGCTTCTTACAACGGGGAAGAAAACACCATGCAATTAAAAATTGATATTACCACATTAGATGGTGCAACTGCAAACGCCGCCACCGAGAGTTTTGATGAGCCATTAACTATGGATGAAGTGCTGGCGATTGTAGGGCCATTTATAAAATAAGTTTTAGTAAAGTTCAATATTCCGGTACAGGCAAGCGAAAGGTTAGCCTATAAATTACCTGTTGCCCAAAGGGCAGGGCAACAGGTACCGGATATTGTGGTGTAGCCTTTCGGCATCCGCTATACTTAAGGCCACTGGTTACTTTAAAAAATTCTCCAGGTAATTTAAAATAGTTGCTGTTTGCATTATCAGGGTAACATGACTTTGTGCGGGCACAATAGCCAATTGGGATTTTGGCATTGGTTGCAAATCACCGGCAACACCGCCGCCCAGTAACTGGTAGGTTTTCATCAATTCAATCTTATCCAATCCATCATTATCGCCCGCTATGATTAATACCGGCGCTGCTATTTTAGCAATATTGGAATCGCCCAGGTTAAAGGGTTTTGCAACAAAAACAAACATCTGCTCCAAAAATTTAGTCCATTTTGTTGTATCGGGCGCTACGGCATCGTAAGCGGTTTTCAAAGGTGTATTTCTACCGGTTTGTGTCTTCACAAACCGGAATTAGATAGTTGATATTTTCGATTGACGGGGATTTACTGATCTGAAAATTAATGGTTTTCTTATTGTACTTTTCTCTTGAAAGAAAAGTACCAAAAGTTCAAGAAAAAATGATATTCAGCACATTTTTTCTTACACCCTGATTTAGCGTTTGTACTGATGATTTTTCAGCAGTTATGCCTTGACTTTTAATTCTAATAACTTTATTGTGGTGACAGTGGGATAATACAAGTTTATTGAATGAATATTTCATCTCAAAAAGGTTCAAGAAAAATGATATTTATTCTACCGGTTTGTGTCTTCACAAACCGGAATTAGATAGTTAATATTTTTCGATTGGCGGGGATTTACTGATTAGAAAATTAATAGTTTTCTTTTGGTACTTTTTTCTTGACAAAAAAGTACCAAAAGTTCAAGAACGGATGATATTCAGCACATTTTTTCTTGCGCCATGATTTGGCTTTTGTGCTGATGATTCTTTGGGCTGCTCATCTTGATGTTTTAATTCTAAACAACTTATTGCAGGTAACAGTGTGATAATACAGGTGTGGTGAATGGGGGCCTCACCCTGTTGAAAGGCTTTTTTCAGCATTTTTCAGATACCTTTTGTTCGTATCTTGTTCGTACCATGTTCGTACCATGTTCGTCTTTGTTTACCCCGCCGGCGAAGATGGGACGAAGAAAAGACGAACAAGGCAGAGGTTTGGGGCAAGCTATCATACATAGGCCGGTTTGTCGGGTGGGTGTTTGTATTTTTTATGGGGAAGTTGAGCCAGGTATCGTGTATTGCATACAAAGAATGCTAAAAAGGTATTGCGGGAAAGGGAGAGACCGCGTTCAATAGAAAGATATACAGCAAGTAAAACAGATGGCAAAAATTTATATTTGATTTTGCCTGTTTCAAGCCAAATCTTTAGCTTTAGCTTTTTTAACCATTACTTGTTTTGCTAAACCAGAATCCTGAACAACTTGCCCGTGATGAAATAGACAGACAACTACTTGCCTGTGGCTGGGTTGTTCAACATAAAAAAGAAATTAATCTTTCGGCTTCCCAGGGAGTTGCTGTCCGTGAGTATCAGACTGATATTGGTCCGGCTGATTATGTTTTGTTCATTAACAAAAAACCTGTGGGCATTATTGAAGCAAAGCGAAGTGAAGAGGGCGTGCATCTTACGATGCATGAAGATAAAACGGAAGGTTATGCTACGGCCAAACTTAAATACCTAAACAATCAGCCTTTATACTTTGGTTATGAAAGCACAGGCGATGTAACCCGCTTTACCGATTTCCGTGATAAGAAACCCCGATCAAGACCTGTATTTAGCTTTCATCGTCCTGAAACATTTGCCAACTGGTTAAAGCAAGGCGAATCTTTACGAACAAGACTGCATGATATTCCGGCATTACCCGAAGATGGTTTAAGAGATTGCCAGATCACTGCTATCAATAACTTGGAAAAATCATTTAAGCAAGCAAAGCCATTGGCATTAATTCAAATGGCAACAGGCAGTGGTAAAACTTTTACTGCCATTACTTTTATTTATCGCTTATTAAAATTTGCAAAGGCTGGTCGCATTTTATTCCTGGTTGATACCAAAAACTTAGGTGAACAGGCTGAGCAGGAATTTATGAGTTACCTGCCGAATGATGACAACCGCAAGTTCACAGAACTTTATCCAGTTACAAGATTAAAGAGCAGTTTTATTCCGGAGGATAACAAAGTGTATATCTCCACCATCCAGCGCATGTATTCTATTTTAAAAGGAACAGAACTGGATGAAAGTGCAGAAGAGGAAAACCCGAATGAACACTTCATACCAAAAGAAGCCTTGCCTGTTGTTTATAACAAAGATGTGCCGATTGAGTTCTTCGATTTTATTGTGATTGATGAATGCCACCGCAGCATTTATAATTTGTGGAAACAGGTGCTTGATTATTTTGATGCTTTTCAAATTGGTTTAACGGCCACGCCGGATAACCGCACCTTTGGTTATTTCCATCAAAACCTGGTGAGTGATTATGGTTATGAAAAAGCCGTGATTGATGGTGTGCTTGTTCCTTACAATGTATTTACTATCGATACAAAAATTACCAAACATGGCGGTGCTATTGCCGTTGGTGAAATGGTGGATAAACGGGAACGCTTAACCAGGAAAAAATTCTGGGAAGCGGTGGATGAAGATATTGAATACATAGGAAAGCAGCTTGCTGGAAGATGAATTGTAGCCATGCAAAGCTTTATTAATTTTTTTACTAAAAAGAATAAAATGTTTATTACAAATTATGGAAGTTTTAATGGAAACACATGGGAGGACATGTTTCAGATAATTCTCAAGAGAAAGTACATGGACGTCGGATACGTTAGGGTCAAGGCTTCACCTGGCGATTTTGGAATTGAGGGTTATACTAAAGATGGAAAAACTTTTCAATGCTATTGTCCAAATATGCATGTCGATTCAAACACGTATTATGAAAAGCAAAGAGTAAAAATTACAAACGATATAAATAAATTAAAAGTAAATCAAAAAGAATTGAGTGAAATTTTAGGTGGAGTTAAGCTAAAAAAATGGATTCTGGTGACACCCAATATCGCTCATCGAGACTTAATTAATCATTGTAATAATAAGCGCGATTTAGTTAAATCTTGGAATTTATTATTTGTCGATAACAATTCTTTTGAAGTATTGGTGCATGAAGCGGACGATTATGCAATAGAAATTGGCGAATATTTTAATCATACCAATAAGAAATTTTCTATAGTTCCCAAAAAAGAAGATTCAAGTAATGATAATATTGTTCAATGGCAAACTACACAAATTGATTTAGTAAATAACGCAATTGAAAAAAATGAAATTCGAATCAACTCTTTACCAAATAAAGCAGATGTTAGTGGAAAAGTAAATGTTTTAACAAATGAAACGATCAGGTATTATCTAAATGGCGAATCCATCTTAAGAATTTGGCAAAGTTCTCAACCTGAAAATCACCAAAGATTTATTGAGCTATTAGCTAGCGTTGAGGAAGAACTTAAAGAAAAATGTATTTTAAATATTGTGGATCCTAATCATTTTGTAAAAGAAATAAGTAACTACATTGAAAATAAAATTGGAACAGCATTTAGCTATTTGGATGAATCAACAATTGTAAGACTAAAAAATTACGCTATTTCTTTTTGGATACTTAGGTGTCCATTATACTTTGAAAAAACTCCAAATGAAAGTTGATACGATTCTCGGAGGTTTCAGAAAAAAGCGCCCGCCTATAAATGCAGATTACAGGCCAATGTACAAAATTGGCTTAATTGTTTCCATTTTGGATAAAGTTTGTATTGGCAACAAATCATCATTGAATAAACTGCATTTTTTTATTTGGTCACTAAAGTCAGAAAAAAATAGAGAATTTATAAAAGCCATTTTGGAATCAAATGATACTGCTGGGCTTATATCTTGGGGTGTAGAGCCAGCTTTAAATAAAGCTTTAAGTTTTTGTATTGCAGAAGAACTTATCACTCTTCCAAATGATAAGTATGTTCTTACATTAAAAGGCAAAGAGCTTGTCAAGAAAATTGATGAAGATGAGCAACTATTAACTGATGAAAAAGTTTTCTTAAGGCGGGTCGGTAAGAATAAAGTGACCGAAAATTTTATAAATCAATTGACCATAAAGTTAACTAATTGACATGTTACACATAGCTGCTATCCGAATTAACATTAATACGAATAAGGGTCTATTTGGACGTACTATTACATTTAAAAAAGGTTTAAATATTATCAGGGCAAACAATACTTCAGGAAAAAGCTCCTTATTTGGTGCTATAGTTTATGGTCTTGGTTTCGAGGAGCTGCTTGGAAGCAGAAATGAAAGGGCATTACAGTCTGTGTTTAAGTCGGTAGTTAAGGAATTTTCTAAAGAAGATAAAGAAAGTTTTAAAGAAAGTAATGTAATTCAATCTGAAATTTATTTGGAAATTACCAACGGCAAAAAAAATATAACGACCAAAAGATATATCATCAATGATAAAGTAAAGTCTCAAGCTATTGAAGTTTTTCTAGGGTCATTAATTTCGGAACCAGGTGAAGGAATTGAACGAATATCAATGTATTTGCATGACAAAGGGAGTGCAACGAATGAAGAGATTGGCTTTCATAAATTTTTAGAGGATTTTTTAGGAGTTAAACTTCCGGAGATTGTAAACCAAGATGGCAAAAGAGTTAAACTATATCTTCCACTAATTTCAGCTGCACATTTTATAGAACAAAAATCAGGGTGGTCTGACTTTTATGCAAATATGCCTTACTATGGCATAAGAGATGCTAACTCTAAAGTTTTTGAGTATTTATTAAATTTCGATGTTTTTGAAACTGCGGCAACTAGACAGGAAATACAGAATCAATTAAAAGATATAGAGTCACGGTGGGAGAAAACGCTAGATAGAATAAAAAATACAGTTTCGAGAGCCGGTGGAGAGATAGTTGGTATCCCTAATTCAGCCGAAATAATTTCAGCCGATATAAAACCTTATGCCAGATTCTATCGAGGAGATAAGCACTACCTGTTGAATGAATTAATTGATAATTCCCTTATGCAGTTGAGGGAAGTCCAACAAGAGCTGACAACACCGATAAATGAAAATTTAGAGAAAATACAAAATACTTTATATCAGACAAAGGAGTTAACTGAACGGTATGAGATTCTATACGAAAGTTTGGGTTCAGAGATTAGCCAAGAAAAAGAAAGTCTTCGGCAATATATTCATCAGTTGAAGAACGTTTCGGAAGATTTAAAAAAGAACAAAGACGAAGAAAAGTTACAAAAGCTGGGTCTTGAATCAAATCTAAAAATTGCAACAAGTACGTGTCCCACATGTAATCAAAGCATTAATGATTCTCTTCTTTCCTCAAAATTACACTTTACACCAATGCGAATTGATGAGAACATATCGTACCTAAATGCTCAACAAAAAATGATTCAAGCATTTATTGACAACTTAAAAGAGGTAATCAGTGATAAAGAAACAAAACTTTCATCTATAGAGAATGCCATTCAAATTAATCGTCAAAAGATCAGAGCCTTAAGAAAAGATCTAACTAGTGATGATAGATTGCCATCCGAGGAAATAATTGAACGCAAGGTTGTGTTGGAGCGTGAGTTATCATTTCTCTATAAACTCAGAAGTGAAATTGAAGAATTAGTGAATCAAATTTATTTAATTAGCAATGAATATAAATTATTAAAAGGAAATGAATCATCCGTAATTAAAGAATATCATTCCGCATCTGACCGCGATAAACTTCTCACTTTTGAAAACGCTTTCAAAAATATGCTTACGAAATTTGGCTTTACTTCGAAACCAGTTTCCACTATCAAAATATCTTCAGAAAAATATACACCTGTTTATGAAATTAAGCATGAAAATGGACTCAATCGTCAAGTTGATATAAGATTTGAATCTTCTGCTAGTGACTTTGTAAGAGCCCAATGGGCGTATTACACCTCGTTACTAAAAACATCTATTGCAAAAAAAGGAAACCATTTTTTAGTACTCTTGTTTGATGAACCGCAACAACAATCAGCTTCAACAACAAGTCTAAAATCCTTTTTAAAAGAACTTGAAACATATAAAGATGAACAAATTATAGTTCTTGCATCGTTTCAAAATTCGGAAGATGATTATAAAGAGGCAACTGAAGGGTTGGAGTACTTTAATGTTATTGACTTAGCAAAAAAAGATGAATTGATGATTCAAAAAATTGAAAGCTAAAGAACACATTACATTTCAGAAAATCAAATTAAGTAGAACTAACTATCATGTACTAAAGCTAATAAATGGAAAAAGCATAATCCAAAGCCTGCAACAGCCAGAGGCATTAAGGCAAAGTATTTTAAAAAAAGCGTTTGAGGGAAGGTTGGTTTGAATGATAACTAAAACTCAAAAACTAAGTACATGAATTTTACACAAACATTATTAATTGCATTAATCCCTTCAGTTCTTACTGGTATTATATCTTATCTGGTTTTTTATCAGCAATTGATGTCGTTTAAAAGAAAAACCATGGCTGAGAGAGCAGCTAAACATTTTCTTAAACATAAATGTAAGCTTCCCCATAATTCAGCCGGTGCATTTAGAGTTAGCAAGAAGATGTATTGTTAACTTTAAAATTTATAAACATGAAAAGGAAGCTTACAGAAGGCCAGATAGTGGCCGCTATTAAGAAAC
>JAEWBD010000026.1 GCA_023391315.1 Bacteroidota bacterium
GTTTCATCTGAATGGCGTAAAGACTCCATCAATCTTGCCGATTATATAAATGCCGGGAATGTTTTAATAGCTTTCAGGAATACGGAAGAATATGAGAATAATATTTATTTGGATGATATCAACCTCAGGACGGTTACCATTAATCCAAACTTAAAAGCAAAGGGATTTTTAGTAACGCCTAATCCAACGGCCGGCAATGTTGCGGTACAGTTTTATCCGCCGCCGTCTAATCTCAAGGCAATTGTTGTATACAGCATGATCGGGCAAAAGTTAATGCAGGTAAATGTATCCGGCGATGCATTCAGCTATTACAATATTGACTTTAGCCGTTTCGCAGCAGGAGTGTATATAGTCCAGGCAATATTTTCAGATAAGGTGTTAACGAAGAAGATTGTCAAATTATAATTTTCAGTAAGCGATTCAAGAACGCAAAGTGCTAAGTTGGCTAGGCATAAAATAAATAACTTAACTATTGCTATAAATCAAATACAATTTACAACTCAATGGCCCGGTATTTCTATTTAGTTAAAACTGCTTTTATTACGGCTTTATTTTTAAGTTCAGAAGTTTCATTTGCACAAACTTTTAATCAAGCTGCTAACAATGCTTTTATTGTTTCAAGAATGGTTGATAAACTGCATGTACAACCCAGGGATTTAAATGACAGTTTATCCGGGGATTTTTTTAGCCAGTTGCTGAAACAGCTCGATGAAGAACATGTCTACTTTAATAAAGAAGATATTCAGCAATTGGCTGTATATCGTTTGCAACTTGATGATGAGGTAAAACAAAAGCAATCGGTTTTTCTGACACTGGTTAAAAATCTATATTCCAAAAGATTGCAGCAAGCCGATACTATTATTGATGCTGTAAGCAGACAGCCTTTTGATTTTTCCAAACCGGAAAAATTTACACTTGCTGAGGACACATCGTATCCAGCCAGTGTTGCCGCCATGCATAGTAAATTGTACAAAAAAATCAAGCTTGAAACATTATATCACCTTCTTGATATAAATGACGAATTAAATGAAAATGATAAGAAAAAATACAGGTATGAATTTGATAGTGCAGCCATTGATCTTCAGAAGAAAACCATATCGGCCTATAAAAGAAACATACAAAGAATCATGCAATCTCCCGGCGGGTTGGATCAGTTTATTGCAAACAATTATTGTAGTGCGCTTGCTTGTTGCTACGATCCGCATACAGAATTTTTTCCTTTAACCGAAGCCGAGAATTTTGCGGGTGAATTGGGCAGCCAGTCTTTCCGTTTTGGTTTTGCCATAAAAGATGATGCCGGTGGTGGCGTAACAATTAATGAGCTTGAGCCTGGCAGTTCCGCCTTTAAAAGCGGTATGCTAAATAAAGGCGATAAATTTCAAATCTTACAATGGGAAAAACAGAGCGCCATTGACGTGTCTGATGCAAGCGCTGTTGAAATCAGCCGTATTCTTTCACAAAGCAATCACGACAGGCTAACAATAACTGTTAAAAAAGCGGACGGGAGTTTAAGAACGTTGACATTAGTGAAGACTCCGGTTGATCCCGATGACGACGCCAAAGTAAAAAGCTTTATACTGAAAGGCAATAAAACCTTTGGTTACATTTCACTGCCGGCATTTTACAATGATGGTGATGAAACGATGACTGGCAGCGGTTGTGCCAATGATGTAGCGAAAGAAATCATAAAGCTTAAAAAAGAAAACATCAACGGTTTAATATTAGACCTGCGTTATAATGGCGGTGGTTCTGTGCATGAAGCTGCAGAACTTGCCGGTATTTTCATTGATGCCGGCCCTGTGGCCCAGATCAAGAGTAGCTATGAAGAAAAAATATTTACATTAAAAGATGTAAACCGGGGCACTATATATGATGGGCCGCTGATCGTTTTGGTTAATGGTTACAGCGCATCTGCATCAGAAATGCTGGCGGCCGCCCTGCAGGACTATAACCGTGCGTTGATTGTAGGTTCGCCAACGTTTGGCAAAGCTACAGGCCAGCTTGTATTGCCGCTTGATACTTCAATAAACATACGTGAATATGCCGGTGATAAAAAGACAGATTATTATCTCAAGCTCACCACTATTAAACTGTATAGGGTAAATGGAACCACTGCACAATTTAACGGCGTAAAACCAGATATTATTTTGCCAGATTTTTTGCAGGCCAGGGCAGAACGCGAAGCAAGCGAACCCTTTGCTTTACCACCAACTATTATTGATGCCAATAAATATTACAGGCCATATGCTGCTTTACAGGTTGATGCCTTAAAAACGGTGGCGGCGCAGGATATGGATACGATGTCTTATTTCAAACGGCTGGCTGCATATATTCAAAAATACAGGGAGGAAATTAAGCCTGCCGATGTTTCGCTTAACTGGGCAGATGCGATAGCTTTAAACAAAAAAGATCCTGCTGCACAGCCTGCTGTTGGCAATGATTATTCAAACAATTATACAATCAGTAATAATGCTTATGATATGGAAAAACTGAAAGTGGACGCGTCTTCCGGAGATTTAAATGAATCTTTTAAAAAGTTTTTGTTGCACGATCCTTATATTAAAATCACTTTCGATGTGCTTGAAGTAATGAACAAATAAACTGCCTGGAATTTTTACGCCATTTCAAAAAAATGTATTTATTTGCTGTGCTTTTTTAACTGCTTATTCAAATCAAATATACAATGAAACGCAAATTTACCCTCCCCTTGCAAACAGGCTTTGCTATAGTCTTATTGCTCCTGTTTTCTTTTCAACTTACTGCCCAGGACATTGATAACCCCGGTGGTTACATGACTGCTATTTCCAGTGCGGAACGGGTTATGAGTAAAACATACCTTGACTATATAAGCGCTGTAGCACACAGCGGCAAAGCGAGAAAAGTAGAAAAGAAGCGGCAACAAACGCTTGAAAGCATACAGAATTGCAAGTACAAAATTTCAGACCTGCCATATTATAAAGGCGATAATTCCCTGCGCAAAAGCAGCATGGAATATATTGACATGTGCTATAAGGTTTTTAATGAAGACTATGCCCATATTGTGAACATGGAAGAGATTGCAGACCAGAGCATTGATGGAATGCAGTTTTATATTTTAACCATGGAGAAAACAAATGAAAAACTGCATGACGCGTTTGCAAAAGTGGAACAAGCCCAGAAAGATTTTGCTGCAAAATATAACGTTACTATTGTAGATACTAAAGACCGGCTGTCTGATAATATGGAAATCACTTCAAAGGTTAATCATTACAAAGACCAGTTGTATCTCATATTCTTTAAATGCAATTGGCAGGATGAACAAATAACAAAAGCCATCAATGCAAAAAAAATAACTGGGATTGAAGAATCCAGGAATGCACTGGCTGCTTACGCCAAAGAAGGATTGCTTGCATTAGACAGCCTGGATAATTTTGACGGTGATCACTCACTTGCACAGAGCTGCAGACAGGCTTTGATGTTTTATCAAAAACATGCTGAGGTTGATTTGCCCAGGGTTACGGACTTCTTTTTGAAAGAAGAAGCCTTTAATAAATTAAAAAAATCAATGGATATCAAAGGCCAGGATAATTTAACCAAACAGGATGTGGATGCATACAATAAGGCTGTAAAAGATTATAATGCCACTATTAATGAATACAATCAGCTAAATAATAATGTGAACACTTCAAAAAGCCAGATGATTAATAACTGGAACAATGCCAATATGCAATTTATGGATGCACACATTCCACGTGTATAAACCACTTTAAACTCGCTCAATAAAAAACCTGTTGTGCTTGCCGCAACGGGTTTTTTATTGCCGGTTTGAAATTTGTTGTTTGAACATTGCATTCAGTTTCCCTGTTTATATTTGAACAAGTAAATTCTTTGCCATGAAAAAAATCTGCCTGTTCATTCTTTTTACAATAACTGCTGCCTCGTTCTTATCTGCCCAGCAAACTTACCAGCAGGAACAAAAGATGAATGCTTTTGTGAAAGACCTTATGGGCAAAATGACACTGGACGAAAAGATAGGCCAGCTAAACCTTGTTACGCCCGGAGGTGCTGTTACGGGATCAGTGGTTAGCACTGATGTAGATAGTAAAATCCGTAATGGGCAGGTTGGCGGATTATTTGGTATAAATGGGCCGGATCAAATCCGCAAGGCTCAGGACATCGCGGTAAAAAAATCGCGCCTCAAAATCCCGCTGATGTTTGGTTTGGATGTTATTCATGGCCATCGTACCATATTCCCCATTCCACTCGGTTTATCCTGTTCATGGGATATGCCGCTGATTGAACAAAGTGCACGCATTGCGGCAACAGAAGCTGCCGCCGATGGTTTAAACTGGGTGTATTCGCCAATGGTTGATATAGCCCGTGATCCGCGCTGGGGGCGCATTGCAGAAGGTTCGGGTGAAGATACTTATCTCGGTTCAAAGATAGCTGCGGCTATGGTGCGTGGTTACCAGGGAAAAGACATGGCTGCCAAAGATGCCGTAATGGCTTGCGTAAAACATTATGCATTATATGGCGCTGCAGAAGCAGGTCGCGATTATAATACAGTTGATATGAGCCGTATAAGAATGTATCAATATTATCTGCCGCCTTACAAAGCGGCCGTTGATGCAGGCGTTGGCAGTGTAATGAGTTCTTTTAATGAAGTGGATGGTATTCCGGCTACCGGCAATACATTTTTATTAACCGATGTGTTGCGTAATCAATGGGGTTTTAAAGGTTTTGTTGTGAGTGATTACACCTCGGTAAGTGAAATGATCAATCATGGTGTTGGTGATTTGCAACAGGTATCCGCTCAATCTTTAAAAGCCGGTTTGGATATGGATATGGTGGCGGAAGGATTTTTAACCACGTTAAAAAAATCTTTGCAGGAAGGTAAGGTTACCCAAAAAGAAATCGATGATGCCTGCAGAAGAGTGTTAGAAGCAAAATATAAAATGGGTTTGTTTGATGATCCTTATCGTCATTGTGATGCGCAACGTGCAAAAGATGCAATTTTAACCGATAGCAACCGTATGGCTGTTCGCACGGCAGCAGAACATTCCTTTGTTTTATTAAAGAACAGCAATAATATTTTACCATTAAAAAAATCAGGAACAATTGCATTGATTGGCCCCCTGGCAGATAATCAACGCAATATGTTAGGCACCTGGAATATTCGCGGCGAATACAATGAAGATATTACCGTGCTGCAGGGTATTAAGCATATTGCGGGCAATGATGTACATGTGTTATATGTAAAAGGCGCCAACATAAGCGATGATTCCATGATCGTTAAAAACATTAATGATTTTGCCAAAGAAATTGATGTAGATACAAGAACGCCGCAGCAAATGATTGATGAAGCAGTTGCTGCGGCTAATAAAGCAGATGTTGTGGTGGCCTGCCTGGGTGAAGCAGCCGATTTTACCGGCGAAGCAGCCAGCATGAGCAATATAAGCCTGCAGCAAAGCCAGCAACATTTATTGGCTGCCTTGGTGGCAACGGGTAAGCCGGTTGTGGTTGTGTTATTTAACGGAAGACCGATGACCTTAACCTGGGAAGATAAAAATGCAACCGCTATTTTAGATGTTTGGTTTCCCGGCACCGAAGCCGGCAATGCCATTGCCAATGTGTTGTTTGGCAACTATAATCCTTCGGGAAAACTTACTACTACCTTTCCGCAGAATGTTGGCCAGATTCCGCTTTACTATAATCACAAAAACACAGGCAGGCCCTTAAATCCGGGCGATGGCCATAAATTCAAATCAGATTATTTGGATGTAAGCAACGATCCTTTATATCCGTTTGGTTATGGCTTAAGCTATACAAGTTTCAGCTATAGCGATCCTGTTTTAAGTAAAACCAACATTAGCGGAACAGAAGGGTTGACGGTAACCGTTAACGTAAGCAATACAGGTAATTATGATGGTGAAGAAGTTGTGCAATTGTATTTGCATGATAAAGTAGCCAGCATTACACCGGCTGTAAAGGAGTTGAAAGGATTTCAGAAAATATTTTTGAAAAAGGGCGAAAGCAAACAGGTAGTATTCAATATTAATCATAGTGACCTGATGTTTTATGATTCAGATTTAAAACTCATTGCAGAGCCCGGCGAATTTGAAGTGATGACAGGGCCAAATTCAAGCGATGTAAAAAAAGTATCTTTCTGGCTGAAGTAAATGTTTGAAGTTTGAAATATAAAGTTTAAAGTTGGGCAGCAAGTAATGAATGAAAACTGGTTATTGGAGAACAGGTAGCAGTAATAAAATTCATCAAAAAATTTACAGGTATATGAATGAAGGAAATATATTAGCGATAGATATTGGCGGATCGCACATCAAAGCTATTTTATTAAATAAGGAAGGGGAGCCTGTTTCAGAATATGTAAAAATACCAACGCCGCAACCTTCTACACCCACTAATATATTAGATGGTATTAAAGAGCTGGTAAAGGGCCTTAAAGAATATGATAAAATAGCTGTAGGATTTCCCGGTTATATTAAAAATGGTGTAGTTAAAACGGCGCCCAATCTTGGCACTGATGACTGGAAAGATTTTGACCTGCAGAATTTTCTCGGCAAACTCCTGCGAAAGCCCGCCAGGGTAGTGAACGATGCGGACCTCCAGGGGGTAGGTATTGTAAGTGGCAAAGGCCTTGAAATGGTAATAACGCTGGGTACGGGCTTTGGTACTGCCCTGCTGCTTGATGGTAAGTTACTGCCACATTTTGAAATTGCACACCACCCTGTAAAAACCGATAAAGATTATGATGAGTATGTTGGTGAAAAAGCCTACAATCAAAAAGGAAAAGAACAATGGAACCGCAGGATGGAAAAAGTATTTAAGATTTTAAAAACAGTATTTAATTATGATCGCTTGTATATAAGTGGCGGCAATGCCAGGAACTTAACCATGCCGCTGGATGATAATATGATTATCGCCAATAACAAAGAGGGCATTAGGGGAGGAGCGAGGCTGTGGAAAGATGATAAATAATTCCTGCTAATCAAGAAAAATATTACGGTTTAGAAAATCATTCCTGAATTTTCCTTTAGTATCATATTCTTTAACCAGGCTTTTAAACGCATCCATTTTTTCATACCTGTTTTGTAACTGGATGCCTGTCATCGAAAATAATTTTCCCCAATGAGGCTTTGCATTATAGGTTGCTAAAGTTGCTTCAATTAAAGGCAATAACTTTTGTACTGCGGGCCAGTTTTGTTTCCAGGTAAAATGGATAGCCGTGGAGTTTTGTTTATAGCAAGGGCTAAGCCAGAGTTCATCTGCTGCAATACTCCTTATTTCTGAAATCAATAAATGGGGGCTTATTTTATCAGTAAGCTTCTGAACCGCCATGATGGCATCAACAGCGTGTTCATGCGCTACAAAATATTCTGATTGCAATTCTTCGCCACTGCTTGGTGTAAAACCCATTTTAAAATGCGGCAAACGATCATGCCATGCGCCGGCCACACCCATTTGTTCTGTACAATGCACTGCTGAAATTGATGCAATAGGATGCAGGTTTTGTGTTGCAGGTATTGCATCAAAAAATGCTTTCCTGCTTGCCTCTTGCTCACTCAATTTCTGTTTTACCCAAACTTCATTTATATCATTTGTCCAGTCGGTAAACAGGCTTACACTGTAACCGGCGCCCATAATAGCTTTAAAATTTTCTTTCATTGTATTAAAAGAGAGATGCTCAAAAACAAATTGCCGCATATTATAGGTTGGTTCTGCCTGCAGAGCGATGCTTGTTATAATACCGGCTGCGCCAAGGTTTACTACAAGCCCGTTAAACTTTTCACCGTCTTTTTCTTTTGATAAATGATGAAGCCCACCTTCTGCATCAATAAATTCAAAGGCGGTAACAGCGGCTGATAAATTTTTATTATTAATTCCTGATCCATGTGTTGCCGTAATACAGGCGCCCGCAACTGAAATATGCGGCAACGAAGCAAGGTTGTGCAGCGCCAATCCTTTGCTGTTGATCAATGGCGCCAATTCTCCATATTTCATGCCAGCCTGCATTGTAACTGTACGGTTGGTTTCATCAATGTGCAACAGTTTATTCATCGGCAATAATGAAATAAAATTATGCCGGCTGTCGGCAATGGTATTAAAGCAGTGCCTGGTGCCTAAGGCTTTAATATTCGTATGTTTTGCGATAATATCCTGCGCTTCATTTACGGAAGTAGCCTCGTATAATTTATTGCTGTTGTAAGTAACATTGCCTGCCCAGTTTTTGAGCAGATTGGGAGATGTTTCCATTAAATGCAGAGTTATACAAAATAACCTTATCACGATATTTGCGTTGCATATTTCTCACAAATTCCAATTGAATAAAAAATTATATTCATTCGATAAAATCAATTTTTGCAAATGCATAAACCATTATTAACTGTTATTACGGGCAGGCCTGCATCAGGAAAAACTACCCTGGCACACCGGCTTTCACAGGAAATAAATTGTCCTGTTATTTCAAGGGATGCGCTTAAAGAAGGATATATAAATACTATCGGCGATACGCATAACAAGCCGGGTAACGAAGCGGACTGGCATATTTATAACACGTTTTTTGAAGTAATAGGTTTTCTCATTTCGAAAAATATATCATTCATTGCTGAGGCTGCTTTTCAACATAAGTCGTGGGAAGAAAAGCTTTTGAATTTTTCTCATAGGGCTGCTATAAAAATAATTATCTGCGAAGCACCTCTTGGTATAACCCGGCAACGCTTTCAACAAAGACTCGCAGATGATTCTTCAAGAGAAAAGTTTCACAACGACAGGTTTGTAAATGAAGAAGGAGAACTGAAGGTGTTGTTTACAGATGAATATAAACCGGTTAATATAAACCTGCCGACTTTAAAAGTTGATACCAAAGAAGGATATGATCCGGGGTTGAAAGAGATCATTAATTTTATCAGGTTATAGGTAGCTGAATAAAACAAAGTATGCATTCAGTAATAATAACGAATGCCTGCGAAAATTGAAATACGTCCCGATATTTGTACTGAATATTTCCTGATAAAATGCCAGCATAGAAATTATGTTGAATTGATAGATACAAACAATTCCTGCAATGCCTGCATCTGAAAAAACAAGTTTATTTACACTTAACTGCAATGGAAAATTGCTTGTTATTGATGAGCCTGTAATAATGGGCATCATGAATATTACACCCGATTCTTTTTATGCTGAAAGCCGTGTGCAAACAGAAGATAAAATATTACAAACGGCTTCGGAAATGATTGCAGCAGGTGCTGCTATATTGGATATGGGCGGGCAAAGCACAAGGCCGGGCAGTACAAGATTATCAGCAACAGAAGAGGAGGAAAGGTTGTTGCCCGCTATTGAGTTAATTCATAAAAATTTTCCTGATATTATTATTTCCGCCGATACCTACCATGCTTCTGTTACGGAAACAGTGATTGAAGCAGGCGCTTCCATTATTAATGATATAAGCGGTGGAATGATGGATGATAACATGCTGGCAACGGTTGGAAAATTCCCGGTGCCTTATATCTGCATGCATATGCAGGGCAGGCCGGAAACCATGCAGGTGAATCCTGTTTATGAGGATGTGGTGCAGGAAGTGCTGGATTTTTTTATTCGTCAAACAGAAAAATGCCGGCAGCATAACATTAAAGATGTGATCATTGACCCGGGCTTTGGTTTTGGCAAAACCATCAGCCATAATTTTCAGCTATTAAAAAACCTTACTGTTTTCAAAATGCTTGACAGGCCTGTGCTTGCAGGCCTGTCAAGAAAAGGAGCTATTTATAAAACATTGAATGTTACAGCAGAGGATGCATTGAACGGAACGACAGCGGTAAACATGATCGCTTTATTGAACGGCGCATCCATTTTACGCGTACACGATGTAAAAGAAGCCGCAGAAGCTATAAAATTATTTGAAGCATGCAATAATGCTGAAGCAGCATTGCAGCAAGCTTAAGCAACTTTGAGTTTATTAAGCTTGCTTTTTTCAAATTTGGTAGCAGCATATTCAAGCGTTACATGCAGGTCTTTTTTATTACTGCCGGGCAGCTCAAACATGGCATCAGTAAGAATATGCTCGCAAATACTTCTTAAACCTCTTGCCCCCAGCTTAAATTCAAGCGCTTTTTGCACCATGAAATCAAGCGCATCCAAATCAATTGTAAGTTTTATGCCTTCCATTTCAAACAACCTGGTATATTGTTTTATCAGGCTGTTTTTAGGTTCAGTAAGAATAGCACGCAATGTTTCTGCATCCAGCGGGTTGAGGTAAGTAATGATAGGCAGGCGGCCTAATAATTCGGGTATTAAACCAAAAGAGCGAATATCCTGCGCATTTACAAACTGCAATAAATTCTTACGCTGGTCTTCCTGCTCATCTTTATTTACATTAAACCCAATGGCATTTGTATTAATGCGGCGAGCAATTATTTTATCAACGCCGTCAAAAGCCCCGCCGCAAATGAAGAGGATATTGGTGGTGTTTACTTTTATCATTTTTTGTTCAGGATGTTTCCTGCCGCCTTGTGGGGGAACAAGCACTTCTGTGCCTTCCAGCATTTTCAGTAAACCCTGCTGCACGCCTTCGCCGCTTACATCGCGGGTTATAGAAGGATTATCGCCTTTGCGTGCTATTTTATCAATTTCATCTATAAAAACAATTCCTTTTTCGGCAGCGGCAACATCGTAATTGCATGCCTGCAATAAACGTGTAAGCATGCTTTCCACATCTTCACCCACATAACCGGCTTCAGTAAACACTGTGGCATCAACTATGGCAAAAGGAACATTTAAAAGTTTGGCTATTGTTTTGGCAAGAAGCGTTTTACCTGTGCCGGTTTCGCCAACCATAATGATGTTGCTCTTTTCAATTTCAACATCATCCTGCTGCTGTTTGCGGGTAATTCTTTTATAATGATTGTAAACGGCTACCGACAAGATCTTTTTGGCATCATCCTGCCCGATTACATATTGATCGAGATAATTCTTTATTTCTAATGGTTTGCGGATATTGAATTTATATTGCGTGGTGCGGGTTTCGTCCCTTACCTGCAATTCCTGCATAATTATTTCCTGAGCATGCTCAACACAGTTCTCACAAATATGCCCTTCCTGGCCGGCGATAAGAATCTTCACTTCATCACGGCTGCGGCCACAAAAAGAACAATGCAGGTTTGACTGTTTTGCCATCGTAATAAAAATAAATAAAATTTGATTAAAAAAGAAAGCAAAGGTAAAACGTATTTATTAAACCTTTGCTTTATTATATCCTAATAATTGAGCTTATAGTTTCTCAACTATTTCATCTGCAATGCCGTACTCAACTGCCTCTTTGGCATCCATCCAGTAATCGCGGTCAAAATCTTTCATAATCCGTTCAAAAGATTTGCCTGTATTTTTGGCCAGGATGTTTGCACTTATTTCCTTGGTGCGCTGCATTTGTTTTGCATGAATTTCAATATCGGCGCTTGTTGCCTGGAAATAACCGCCAATGCTTGGCTGGTGGATCATTACTTCCCCGTGGGGATATATATATCTTTTTCCTTTAACGCCACCGCTTAATAAGATAGAGCCCATGCTGGCAGCAAGGCCCATACAGATGGTGCTTACGGGCGATTGGATCATTTGCATGGTATCGTATATAAC